>DATNPE010000075.1:0-10474 GCA_036703355.1 Allocoleopsis sp.
GATAACGCTGCGCCTGCTCCGTTTGCCCTTGGTGAGGCAAGAAATTTAGAATCAGTTCGTATCCGGACATAGCCCAATCAAACCGAGCCGCGATCGCCTTTTCGATGTATTCAATACCTGTGGCATCTTGCTGCTCTAGCAGAACTTGCCCCAAGGTGTAGTTGGCGGCGGCATGGTCAGAATTGATGGCGAGTACAGCTTGCAATAAAGGCATGGCTGCCTCTGAGTCCCGTAACTCTAGCGTCAATCTTGCTCTTTCCCACGCGGCTTCTAGAGTTAAAGGCTGACTTTGGGCTTGGGTTTCTAGCGCTTGCAATTGTTTTTGCGCTTCTTGCAGATGGGCATACCGTTGTCGCCAAGGAGTCGCCATTTGTTCTTGCCACTGGCGATCGAAGTGAGCCGTGAGTTGCGGCAAAGCTGACCCCAATAGCGCTTTGGCGGCGCTGACTGAGATTGGCTCTGGTACGGGTAATGCCTCCGGGGTGAGCGAGAATCCTAAAGCAGCAAGGCGATCGCTGAGGCAAGGATGAGTATCGGCATAGTCGGTTTTACGGGCGAGAGCCTGATTGAGCCATTGCGTGGCAGTTTCAGGCTCAGCGGGTTGCTTCAGGGCGGTGGCCAGATTGGTAAAAGCGGTGGCGGGTGGTTCAATCTGCTGCTCTACCTGCTGGTAAATTTTGGGCCAATAGGTACTCTCGATAAACTGAGCCTGGATATTGACGTTAATTAAGGCAGCGGCAGCATGGTTGGCTCCTGCTAGCTCGGCGGCACAGCGATCGGCTTCATATTCATCATTGCGAGCCAGGACAAACGAATAAGCATTAAAGAACGGCGCATACCAATTAAAAAAGTGCTCAAACAGGAGCCAAGACCCGTCTTGTTCATTGCTCCGCAACCGTTCAAAGAGTTGGGCATAGGTTTTACGCACACGATAGATCCAGCCTGCAAATCGACTGTGATTGCCCGACAGGTGCCCCAGTTCGTGAGCGAGCACAGCCCGAAATTGCTCTAGGGAGAGGGCTTGGAGCAGCGGCAACCCTAACAGTAAGTAATTTTGTTGCCAACCCAGCATCCCTAGGCGTGGCACTTGGACCACAGCAGCATTAAATTCTTCCGTCATCAGCACATGATGAAAGCGGGGCGCTTGCAGTTTCGTGGTCAGTTCATCGAGCAGGGCAAACAGTTGCGGTGCTTGCTGTCGGGACAGCGGTAAACCTGTGGGCGGTGGAAACGTGACCCAGAGCGATCGCAGCGCAATCACAGCGGGAATCAGCACTAAAATTGCCAGCTTAATCATGGCGGTATGAATGCGACCGCTGAAAATCATCAACCAAGCGATCGCACCAAACACAGCCAACAAGCCAGCAATCACTGCAAAGATATAGCCATATCCCAGTACGGCCAACAAGCCCACTCGCACTTTATACGTGGCAGGCTGCTGACGCGCAAACTTCTCCAAACGCTGAATCAAGGTCTCAAACTGTTCTTGTGTCCAAGCCATAGCACCTACTTTGCCTCAGCTACCGAAGACTGCAATTGGAAATCCTCCATCAGATTTCCCAGCAAACTCTTCAATTCCAGTCGGCAAATTTACTGAATCGCCAGGGCTGATCACCGGGGCGATCGCCTAAACTCCCCAACTTCAACCATCAATCCTGCTCAATTGCTGGGGTGGGCAAAATCAATCTAGTCCTCGCGGCGGCACAGCCATCTTTGGGAACCGCAACTCTCTATAATTAATTAAGAAAATGCAATAAATTTAGTCCATAAAAGACCGACCGTGCCCATCCGCCACCCTTAGTGACGAGTTCTAGCGACGATTCCGAAACCAACGGCTTCGCGAAGCGCAGCTAACTTGTCACTAACCACAAATTACTGATAGGTGCGGTTGCCGAAATGACGTAAAGGGGAGATTGCTCACCGATGGCAAAAATTGAAACCCGCACAGAACCCATGATTCTGAACATGGGACCTCATCACCCCTCTATGCATGGTGTGTTGAGGCTGGTTGTCACCCTGGACGGGGAAGATGTGGTGGATTGCGAGCCAGTGATTGGCTACTTGCATCGCGGGATGGAAAAAATCGCTGAAAACCGCACCAACATCATGTACGTCCCTTACGTCAGCCGTTGGGACTACGCAGCGGGGATGTTTAATGAAGCGGTGACGGTGAATGCTCCCGAAAAGCTCGCCGATATTCCGGTGCCTAAGCGGGCCAGCTATATCCGCGTCATCATGCTGGAACTGAACCGCATTGCCAATCACTTGCTCTGGTTGGGACCATTCCTAGCAGACGTGGGGGCACAAACACCGTTCTTCTACATCTTCCGAGAACGGGAAATGATTTATGACCTCTGGGAAGCCGCAACAGGCTACCGCATGGTCAACAACAACTACTTCCGCATTGGTGGAGTCGCCGCTGACTTGCCCTACGGTTGGGTAGACAAGTGTGAAGACTTCTGCGATTACTTCTTGCCCAAGGTTGATGAGTACGAACGGCTGATCACGGATAACCCAATTTTCCGCCGTCGGGTGGAAGGTTTAGGCACCATTAGCCGCCAAGAAGCCATTAACTGGGGTCTTTCTGGCCCCATGCTGCGAGCGTCTGGGGTGAAGTGGGACTTGCGGAAGGTCGATCACTATGAGTGCTACGACGACTTTGACTGGGATGTACAGTGGGAAACCGCAGGCGATTGCTTTGCCCGCTACATTGTGCGAATCCGTGAGATGCGCGAATCAGTCAAGATTATTCGTCAGGCCATCAAAGGTTTACCTGGAGGCCCTTACGAGAACCTAGAAGCCAAGCGGATGTCTGCGGGTCCAAAATCGGAATGGAACGAGTTTGACTACCAGTTTATTGGTAAGAAGATCGCTCCCACCTTCAAGATTCCTGCTGGTGAACACTACGTGCGGGTAGAGAGCGGCAAAGGCGAACTGGGCATCTACATTGTTGGGGATGATAGTGTCTTCCCTTGGCGCTGGAAGATTCGGGCGGCTGACTTCAACAATCTGCAAATCTTGCCCCACATTCTCAAGGGTGTGAAGGTGGCAGATATTGTGGCAATCCTCGGCAGCATCGATATCATTATGGGTTCAGTCGATCGCTAACTTTCCAGTCATTCATTAATTTCTACGCTGTCATCTAGCGATCGCAGGGGGTGGGTGAACAACCTACCCTTTTTTTGTGGTTGTGTAGAGTAGCCGCATAAAGTCAGGGTTCCGTAATATCCCAGAGGTTTACCTAGCTGGGTGAGGCGATCGCTGAAGTCAAACGCCTAAGACTTAAGTATTAATCCCTAGCTCAAGTTCAGTGCCGTTGACCAATTGCTCCCGTCCCTCAACCCGCACTTCATCGCCGAGAACCGTACCAACATCATGTATGTCCCTTACGTCAGCCGTTGGGACTACGGGGCAGGCGATCGCGGGCTTACCCGGTGGCCCTTACGAAAACCTGGAAGCAAATCTTGCCGTACCTCCTATGGGGTGTCAAAGTCGCTGATATTATGGCGATTCTCGGCAGCATCGACATCATCATGGGTTCGGTCGATCGCTGATCCATCCGGTTCCCAGCAGCGGAAAATGTTGGTATTTCCCTAGAGTGGTAGGAGAGCTGGAAGCGAAAAACTGGAAAAGCTCTCCATAGTTCAATGGGACGACATTTTCACATTAGAGGCCAGGATGAATTCGATTGGACACCGTTTAGAGCAGTACACAATCAAGCGCCCCCAGGAAGTTTTAATGGTTCATGCCGAAATCGACGGAGAACCAGACGAAATTACAATCTTCAAAGGCTTCTCCAGTTCGCTCGTGCGCCCTACCGCCTTTGATCCCGAAGTCCCAGTCTTGCCAGAGGGAGCCAAAATTATCGCGATCGATCGCCTGAAGAGTCCTTATACGCCACAATCTCCAGTTTATTTAGCTCAAGGAATCACTTGGGAGCAAATGCAAGCTCTGTTATCTCAGGTCGGCGTTTAACTCGCAGTTGTACGTAAAGATAACTAGGTAATTTTAAGAAATGGTGAAGTGGTTGCGGATTTTCCGTAATTCCTCAGAAGGAGGATGAAGATAAGTTATACCCCTCTCCGTACCTGAAGGTCTATGCAGGTTCACAACTCCCGTTCTCCTCGTAGCAGCAACCTTGTGGTGACTCAGCCGCATTTATCCATGCGATCGCTTACCTCGGAAGCCAGTTTTCAGAGGGTCAAGCATTGGGTGCATGGCGCTAGTATTCGCCGCAAAATTGGTTCTGGTTACGCCGTGGCAGTTGGGGTGGCGTTGCTAGGCACCACCGCTGGCTTGACCGTAGGAGACTACTACCAAAATCAAGCTCAGAAGCAACTGACTCATGCCGTGAAGCAAGAACAACTCTTGAGTGAGCTGCAACGAAATGTACTGCATATGCGGTTGCATCAGCATGAGTTTGTACCGCTTCTGGAGCAACCTACTTTATTTGCAGCCAAGCACCACCACTTCCGCAGCCATATTGAGAAGACCCAAAAGATTTTACCGAGGCTACAATCGGTCGCCATTAACGAGGACTCAATTGCTTTAATTCAATTTCTGCAATCGAGTCAGGGCATTATTCGTGACTACTTCCAGCAAATGGAAGCATTTCTCAACCAGACCGATCCTCAGAAACTTGCCACCGCAGAACTCAAAGCACGGCAAGATTGGTTGCTCAAATTTTCGACCAGTGAAGCATCCCTCCAGTTTGATGGTCTGCTAGACAACTTGGTGCAACTGATCGAAAGTAACCGCCAAGAGCAGCAGCGAGCAGAAGTAGCCTTAGCAGACGCCAAAACCCTCCGGACTGAAATTATTGCCCTGAGTATGCTGCTGTCTATTAGCATTGCGACGCTCTTAGCAATTTTGACCAGTCGGGCGATCGCTCGGCCTCTAGAATCGGTGACTCAAGTAGCTCAGAGGGCCACAAAAGAATCCAACTTTGAGTTGCAAGCCCCCATCACCACGAAAGATGAAGTGGGGTTACTAGCGGCAGCCTTAAATGGGCTCATGCAGCGCGTGACCGAACACACCCAAGAACTCCAAGCGATACATCAAACCCTTGAGAAACGGGTAGAAGCACGCACCGCAGAGCTTTGGCATAAAAACGAAGAATTAGAAGAAGCGCACCATCATTTACAGCAGTTGAATGGTGAATTGGTATCGCAAGCCCACGAACTACACCAAGCCCTACAAGATTTGCGGCAAACTCAAGCGCAGTTGATTCAAACTGAAAAAATGTCGAGCCTGGGCCAAATGGTGGCAGGATTCGCTCACGAAATCAATAATCCCATTACCTTTGTCGCCGCCAATTTGAACTATGCCAGCACTTACATGATGCAATTGATCAGCCTGGTGCAGCTGTATCAACAACAGTATCCTCATCCACCTAAACCACTGCAAGCGCAGATTGTTGATCTGGATGCTGATTTCTTGGTTGAGGATTTGCCAAAAGTTTTAGCTTCAATGCGAGCAGGAACCGATCGCATTCGGCAACTGGTTTTATCACTCCGCAACTTCTCCCGTTTAGACGAGGCAGAGATGAAACCAGCAGACATCCACGAAGGCATTGACAACACCCTATTGATGCTCAATCATCGGCTCACGCCAGAGATTACAGTCGTTAAACAATATAGCGAACTACCTCTCGTAGAGTGTTATCCAGCACAGTTAAATCAAGTGTTTATGTACTTACTTAATAATGCGATCGACGCTTTACTATCGCAGCCAAATTTAGTGCAAAAACAGATTTTGATCCGGACTGAGCTGAGTGAATTCAATCAAATCAAAATTCAGATTATTGATAACGGCCCAGGAATTTCTCGTGAGGTTTGCGGGAAGCTATTTGACCCATTCTTCACGACAAAACCAGTCGGTCAAGGAACGGGATTGGGTTTAGCCATTTGCTACCAAGTGATAGAAAAGCATGGAGGCAAAATTGAGGTGAATTCCGAGGTGGAGCAAGGCGCAGAATTTATCATCACCTTACCCGTTCAACCCAGCCATACCGCCCTTGCCACAACGGTTACCGCAACTCAGCAGCTTGCTAATATGCTCCCGTCCAGCTGAGTCTTGAGGGCTGCAATCTCGCATCTCTAACTAGGTGCCGCTCTACTAGCCACATCAAAAGTATTTTTCTCCGGAAACGCACCGGGCAGGGCGTTACTTAAACTTATAAACCGATCATTTTCGAACAATCCAACAGATTCATAGCTGAAATATACACTTTATGCTCTTAGGCAGTAGAGCAGCCTATGAGGGAAAGTGCTATTCTCCACTGTGAGTGTGTTGTGTGTGGAGTGCTTAAATTTATGGTCACATCTCCTGCCCGGACGCAGCGTCCTAGCTTAGCTCATCTTTCAATTTCAACAGCCCAGTCAGTTCCAAATGCAACAATTTCAGAACAACCGCTGCAACTGAACTTACCAGCCACTCCTTTATTTGGTACTGACGGTATTCGAGGTCATGCAGGTGAATTACTAAGTGCCCCCCTAGCGCTACAAGTGGGATTTTGGGCAGGTCGAGTTCTGCAATCTCAGGCGACTACTTTAGGACCGATCATTTTGGGTCAAGATTCCAGAAATTCCAGCGACATGTTAGCGATGGCCCTATCTGCGGGCTTAACCGCTGCTGGACTAGAAGTGTGGAATTTAGGGCTTTGTCCTACGCCCAGTGTGGCTTATCTGGCGCAAACGACAGGAGCACTAGGTGGGGTGATGATCTCAGCCAGCCACAACCCGCCTGAAGACAACGGCATCAAGTTTTTTGGCCCCGACGGTACCAAGCTATCCCTAGCATTACAAGCCCAAATCGAGGCAGCGATTCGAGGCAATACCGCAGAGGTCAAACCACAACAGGCGGGCGATCGCTGGGGTCAACACTACCATCGGCCTGAGTTGCTCAGCAAGTACGTAGAGTCGCTGCACCAACCGTTGTTACCTGAAGTGAATCTGCAAGGGATGCGGATCGTTTTAGATTTAGCTTGGGGGGCAGCGGCAAACCTGGCACCTGTGGTATTCAAGGCGATGGGCGCTGAGGTCATTTGTTTCCACGACCGCCCCGATGGCGATCGCATCAACGTCAACTGCGGCTCCACCCACCTTGACCCGCTCCGAGCAGCAGTCCAGCAGCACGATGCTCACATCGGTTTTGCCTTCGATGGTGATGCCGATCGCGTCCTGGCGGTCGATGCTCAGGGCCGTACCGTCGATGGCGACTATATTCTCTATTTCTGGGGCCAAACTCTGCGACAACTGCAGCAACTCCCCGGCGATACCATCGTTTCCACGGTGATGGCGAATCTCGGTTTTGAGCGCGCTTGGGAGAAGCTGGGGGGCAAATTGCTGCGAACTGCGGTTGGCGATCAATATGTACAGGCAGAAATGTTACGCCAAGGAGCCATGCTAGGCGGGGAGCAATCAGGCCATATTCTCTGTCGGCACTACAGCGTCAGCGGTGATGGTCTACTGACTGCTTTGCACCTGGCAGCCCTGGTACAGCGGGCAGGCACTTCGCTCGCGGATTTGATGGAGCAAAGCTTCCAAACTTATCCGCAGTTGTTGAAGAATGTACGGGTAGAAGACCGCGATCGCCGTCTCAATTGGCAAAGCTGCGATGGGTTGCAAAATGCGATCGCTCAGGCAGAAGCTAGTATGGGTGACCAGGGCCGCATCTTGGTGCGGGCATCCGGAACCGAACCTGTGATTCGAGTCATGGTAGAAGCTGCTAACTTTCAACTAGCGACTCATTGGGCAGATCACTTAGTTTTGGCAGTCAAAGAGCATTTGACCTAGCGCTTGAGTCACTTGCTCTAGACAGAATCGAGGGTTGTTGTGGAAGCTTTTTGTTGCCTGCAACAGCCCTTAATCTTTGCTTGTATCGGTCTTGCAGAGATGTTAAGTTTTTCTGAGGTTCTGACAGGGGATTATATAAAGCCTTCTTGAAGCTCAGCGTCAACCGCCACTGAATCAGAAGCTAGAATGCCACAATTGGTAGGCGACTCTCTATGTACCAATCTTGGTCCAGGTTTTGCCCCTTTAGTTGCCCCTTAGTTTAGTTTGTATCTTTTCTCCTGATAGAAGGTGCCACTGATTGGTTGACCTAATTAGTCACAGCTCCAAATCGGCATTCAGGAGAGGATCAGCCTCATAGTTTTGCTATGCCCAAATCAAAGCTGAAATCAAAGCAAAAAGCGCTCAACGATGAAGCACCGCCGCTGACGATGAAAGAGCGGCTAGCTCAGAAGAGAAAAGCGGCCCAAGCTCGTAAAGAACTGATCAATTACACCATTTTTGCTCTATTGCTCTGTTCAGTTGCAGGTTTATGCGTTGGTGTGATTAACGGTGATCCCAAGCCAGGAATCGGGGTGACGCTGGGTTTGCTTTGCTTGAGCCTCTCGTTTAAGTATCCTCGAGAAGCCATGTGGGGCTTTCTGATCTACCTGCCCTTCGGTGGCACCATCACTTACGCGATCGGAAATAGCCCCTTATTGCAGCTCGCCAAGGACGCTTTCTTCATCCCAGCTCTGATTGGCACAATTCAGTACTGCCGTCGCGATCGCCTGCCTTTTTTGATTCCCAAACAACTCATGCCAGTTTTGGGCATCTTGTTGACTTATTGCTTGCTCATTTTGGTATTCGTCAACGGGTCGCAACAAATGGCATCCCCTGGCACAGAGCAGCCATTTGCAATGGGAATTCTGGGCCTGAAGGTATTGATGGGCTACATTCCCCTGATTGTCTGTGCTTATTACCTCATCCGGGACAAAAAAGACCTCCACTTCTTGCTGCGCTTGCATGTAGTGCTGATTTTGATCTGTTGTGGTCTGGCTTTTATGCAGTACACCTTCCTCAAAACAGGTCGCTGTGCTGGCACTGTTGGCTCAGGAGCCTCCTTGTTTAAAGCCTCGCTAGAGGCTAGATGCTTGGTCGGTGGAGCACTCTTATATAGCCCTGAGCTCGGTCAAATTCGTCTTCCTGGAACCTTCGTGGCTCCTTGGCAATGGGGTTGGTTCCTCATTTCCAGTGGATTCATCAGTTTTGCGGCAGCCTTCAGCGACCCCTCGTTTATTTGGCGGAACGCTGGGCTATCGGCAATGGCAGCCACCTTCATTATGTCCACCTTGTCGGGGCAAAGAATTGCGTTGGCACTGGTCCCACTGACGACGGTGATTCTGCTAATTCTGACCGGGCAAGTGGTCAACTTGAAACGATTTATTCCAGTAGGGGTGGGCTTAGCTCTCATTTTGGGGATTGCCATGGCGTCTAACCCAGAATTGGTCCAGGAGCGAATTGCCAGTTTCCAGAGCCGTTGGGATGCTTCTCCTCCCCAAGACTTTATTATTGACCAGTTCAATTTCGCCTTAAGTAAGGCAGGTTTCTTAGGCAGGGGGCTCGGTAGAGCTACCAACTCAGCCAGGGCACTGGGTAATGCGGAACTGATTGAAACGTATTACCCAAAAGTAATGTACGAAATTGGACCGTTGGGAGTGCTAATTTTCTTGGCACTGGTGACGACTTTGACGGTTTTAACTTTCAAGGCTTATCGCTCGGTACGCGATCGCAGTTTGCGAAGTTATGGCGCGAGCTTCTGGGTGTTCATCTTATTCATTAGTTACAACACCTACTATTACCCGCTAGACGTTGACCCTGTGGCTGTTTACTACTGGTTTTTTGCGGGCGTGGTGTTGAAGTTGCCAGAGTTAGATCGCCAAGAAAGGTTACTCAAAGAAGCCTCGGAGGAACTGGCTAACAAGAAAAAGGGGAGATGGTCCAAAGCCAAAAAAGCTAAAGCAGCAGTCCCTTGATGAAGCTGCAAGTGGCACCGTAACGCTCAGCTCTTTGTCTCTCTCTGAGAGCAAGACCAAAATCAACTCGAAACCTAGGGAGTAGTCAAGCGGAAATGACCAACCAAACTGAAACTGCCATGAAACATTCAGATGTTGTGACTTGGCCTAAGATTTCGGTGATTATTCCCACCTACTGTCGCGAAGAAGCGTTGCGAGAGACTCTAGCAGATGCGATCGCCCAGGATTATCCCAACTTTGAAGTGGTGGTGGTAGACCAAACCCCTACCCACGAGCCGGAGACCGAAGCTTGCCTCCAGCAACTCGCAACCGCGGGCAAGATCCAGTGGTTTAAGGTGGATTGGGCCAGCTTACCCGGTGCTCGCAACTACGCCGTCCGACGCTCTAGCGGTGACATTATTTTGTTCATCGATGATGATGTGCAAATGACACCTGGGTTTTTGGCGGCTCATGCCCGGAATTACCTGGAACAGGCCGATGTGGGGGCGGTGGCTGGTCGCGTCTTCGATCGCATGAAGCTCACGGAGTCGAAGAAAACCCGCGTCATCGAATATCTGCCGCCCGAAGCAATGGACCCAGGTGTGGCTTGGTATCACATTGACTTAGTACACACGATCAAACCCCAGCAAGTCTTGACTGCCAGAGGCTGTAATATGTCCTTCCGGC
>DATNPE010000076.1:0-9330 GCA_036703355.1 Allocoleopsis sp.
GTTGGCATTGTGATCATTGCGATCGTGCTCTTTGCCCAGACCCATCGCATTAACATTGTTGGCTTGATTGCTAGTTTAGGAATTGGTGGGTTAGCCGTGGCTTTTGCGGCTCAGAAAACCTTAGAACAACTATTAGGCGGCATTGTTTTATATCTCGATCGCCCGTTTGTTGTGGATGACTATATTGGCTTACCAGATGGCGTATTTGGCAGAGTAGAATCGATTGGTTTGCGCTCCACTAAAATTCGCACTTCTGGTAAAGGAACGCTGGTGATTGTGCCCAATAGTTCTCTCACACAGTTAACGATTGAGAACTTTACAGGAGCCAAGAAGGTGATGGCTCTGGTGTATTTGAATTTCTATCAAGCCATTGCGATCGCGGACCGAGCCTTGGTGCAGCAGGTCGTTATTGATAGTACGGATGATATTTTTGGCATTGATACCCAAAATACAATTGTCACGTTTAAGGATTTCACGGATGCTTTAGGGCAGGCGCGATCGCAAGCCCAAGTCACCTTCTTTATTTTGGGATCTGAGGAAGTATCAATGACGTTGCGCCGTCAACTTTTAAATATTGCCAATCAAACCATTACCGAAAAACTGAAAGCCTACGGAATCACCTTTGATATTGAAGAGCCAACCATTTATGTGGATGCTCCTATTACCATCTAAACCTAGATGAATATTGCCAACTCTGTTCCTAGCTTACTTCAATTTGAAGTTGCCAAAGATGTATTGCAAAGGGCAACTGTTTTTCTTCTCTTTATACTACTCTCGCTACTCGTGGGTCGCTATACCCCAGAAATTGTCAAGTTAGTGATTCGACGATTTTCACCAGAGCAAGTAGCAGAGATTTATGACCATTTAGTTGAACCGATCAAGCCTGTTTTTAAGGTTGCTGGCACTTTTGTTTTAATTTCTTGGTCTCTGGCTTGGATTCAAGCTTATCCTGCGGTTTACAACTTTGTGAAACCCTTTATAGACTTAGCAGTGGTGCTCAGTTTAGCTTGGCTAGCCTCTCGGTTGTTTCGACAATTTGTTCGCACCTATGGCATTGATTTAGTCCGAAAAGTCGGTCGAGAAGTTGATGAATTGTTATTAGTCGTCGAGACCTTAGCCAATGTCTTAATCGGGTTGATCGCAGTTTTTACCTTCGCTCAAAGTCAGCAGTTTAACTTGATCGGGTTGATGGCGAGTTTAGGTTTAGGGGGACTGGCGATCGCCTTTGCCGCCCAGAAAACTCTAGAACAACTGCTCAGTACTGTGGTCTTGTATCTCGATCGCCCCTTTGAACCCGGTGACTACATTCGCTTGCCTAGCGGTTTGTTTGGGCGCGTAGAATCGATTGGTTTGCGCTCCACTAAAATCCGTACTGCGGCTAAAAGTACGCTGTGGATCGTGCCCAATTCCACATTAGCCAACTTGGAGATTGAGAATATTACCAGAGGCAAGAAAATCATGGTCTTGCTCTATCTAGACTTTTTGAATAACATTCAAGACCGCGAGCAAGCTTTGGTCCAGCAGGTCATTATTGATAGTACTAATTCGGTTTTTGGCATTGATCCAGGCAGCACTAATATTACGTTTATTCAGCAAGCGCCTCCGCAAGCCACCCAAGCCAGAGTGACATTTTTTATCTTGGGTTCTAGTGAAAATTCATTGCAACTCAGAAAGCGACTTTTAGAAGTTGCGAATACTAAAATCTCTGAGCAACTGAGAAACTTTGGCATTGAGTTTGTGTTGCAAGAACCCACGATTTATATCGAGTCGCCGATTACGATCTAGGCAGATTGCAGGGCGATCGCTGCCAATAGCCAAGGCTTAGAAACTCTCGTTGTTACACTCCTGCTGGAGAACCTGTCGGACGCGATCGGACTCAGCCTCAATTTGAGCCAATAGCGCTAAGGCTTGGGCTTGATCAACGTCACCACGAGCACTGAGCACTTCTAAGGTGCTACAGAGCTTGGCCAGAGGATCGGCGCTCAAGTTGGCACTACTACCTTTCAGGGCATGAGCGGCTCGATGTAATGCTTGGAAATCCGCTTCGGCGATCGCTGAACTGATTGTTTGCAGTAACTTGGGGGCTTCTTCTAAGTAGCAATTCACGAGCAAACTCAAGACTTTGGTGTCATCCGTGTCAATGGTGGCGCAGAAGTCTCGCAGTTCTGGCAGGTTGACTGCTGGTAAATCAACGCTGAGATGGGCTGCTACAGGCTGGCTCTCCAATAGCTTCTGCTCGGCCCAAGACTTCTGCTGAGGCTGACATTGGCGCAGAGCTTGCAGCAGCATGTCGGGTCGAATCGGCTTACTAATATAGTCATCCATGCCTGCATCCAGACAGATTTGGCGATCGCCTTGCATGGCATTTGCAGTCATGGCAATAATTCGGGGACGAGCCTCAGCAGGCCACTCCTGGCAAATTCGGCGGCTTGTCTCCAGTCCATCCATCTCTGGCATTTGCACATCCATCAGCACCACATCATAGGGTTGGCGATGGAGAGATTCCAGAACTTCTAAGCCATTGGCTGCGACATCAGCTCGATAACCCAAGCGTTCTAACAGCAACAGTGCCACCTTTTGATTGACGAGATGATCTTCGGCTAAAAGGATTCGCAGGGGCAGTCGTTCTGCCAGCTTCTCATCTGCTTGCATCGAGCTGAGCTGTTGCTGCTTCACTTTTAATGATTGAGCTTGGAGCACTGGAGCCAAGACTGAGGGAGCCACAATGGTGAAGTAGAAGGTGGAACCTACGGTCACGTCGCGATCGCGAGCAGGTTGCCAATTGTGAGGCGGGGTACCACCCACGTTGCCACCACTCTCCACCCACATTCTGCCACCCATCAAGCTGCTGAGCTGCTGACTAATCGCTAGACCTAAACCTGTGCCACCATATTGCCGCGTGGTTGAGGCATCGACTTGGCTGAAAGACTTAAACAGGCGATCTAGACGGTTCGCTGGAATCCCAATTCCTGTGTCTTGAATCGCAAATTGGACCTCATACCAAATCTTGGACCCGCTTTCTGGCAAGTTCTCCAATTTTCGGGATTCAGAGAGAGCTGGGGCAGCCTTCGCTAAAGCCGCCTGAACTAAGACGGTTACTTTTCCAGTCGCAGTGAACTTAATCGCGTTATGGAGCAGGTTCACCAAGATCTGGCGCAGACGGGTGATATCTCCGACCAAAAAGTCAGGTGTTTGCGGATGAATCTGGTAGCCTAACTCAATTCCTTTTTCGACTGCTTTAACGGCAAGGAGATCGATCGCCCCTTCTACACATTCTTTTAGGGCGAAGGGATGCATTTCTAGATCGAGCTTGCCTGACTCAATCTTGGAGAAATCGAGGATATCGTTGATGATGCTGAGCAGTGAATCACCGCTACTGCGAATTGTTTCAATAAAGTCCCGCTGTTGAGCGTCAAGTGCAGTATCGAGGAGTAGCCCTGTCATACCGATGACAGCATTCATAGGGGTGCGAATTTCATGGCTCATCATAGCCAAAAACTCACTTTTGGCACGGTTGGCAGCTTCGGCTTCTCGTCTGGCTTGCTCTAGAGCAAAGTTTTTCAGAGTCAATTCTTCGCGTTGTTGCGTTTCTTGTTCTAGCAATTTCGCTTGCGCCAAGGCAATTCCGACTTGAGCCGCGACAGACTCTAGCAAATCGACTTGATCAAAGGTCCAATGGCGAAAGCGATCGCACTGGTGCAAACAAATGGCTCCATTCGGCTCTCCTTGGTAGGAGGTGCGGATGGCTAATTTGGATCTCAACTTCAGGCTATGACAAACGGCTTGAGCGGGGGTGAGTAACGGTTCGCAGTAGACATCGGGGGTGGCGATCGCCTCATCCTTCGCCATCAACCGTTGCGTATAGTCAGGACTGGTTGCTAAAAGGTCATATTTCTGGCTGGAGGGATATCCGGGAGCCAAATATTCAGCAACGACTGGAAACTGCGGTCGTGGTACTGCTAGGTAAGTGCGAATCAAGCAACGACTGACTCCAAAGGCTTGACCAATCTGAACGGCAGCCGTCTCAAAGATCTGTTGAGCATCGAGGCTTTGGCGAATTTCTTGAGTGATTTGCTTCAGGAGGAGGGTTTTTTGTAACTGGCGCTGGAGGGCTGCTTCTGCTTGTTTGCGGTTCGTGATATCACTGTAAGAACCTGCCATTCGCACCGCTATACCTCCCTCATTCCAAAGGGCTTGGCCGCGATCGAGAATCCATTTGTAGCTGCCATCCTGACACAGCACGCGATATTCTGCGACATAGAAGGAGGTTTTGCCATCTAGGTGGTCTTGCACCGCTTGCATCACCCAGTCCTGGTCCTCAGGATGAATTCGCTGGCTCCATTCCTCCATATGATTGTGAATCTCATGGGCTTCGCAACCCAACATCTCATGCCAGCGAGGCGAGAAGAAAACTTCATTGGTTTCGATGTTCCAATCCCACACGCCATCATTGCTACCCTGTAGCGCTAACTGCCAACGCTCCTCACTGGTTTTTAGCGCGACTTCTGCTTGCTGCCGTTCAATTTCGCTGCCAACCCACTGAGCCATCAACTTAAGCAATTCTCGATGACTGGATTTGAATGGGGCTGACCGGGATGACTGACTAGAAAAGCTGAGAACAGCATAGACCTGACCTGCCACGACCACTCGCCCACCCATATAAGCTTCTGCGCCAAAGGCAAGATAGGCAGGATGATGTCGCCACTTGGAGATACCGATATGCTCTAGGATGAACGGCTCATCGGTGTCTAACACTTCACAACACCAAGTTTGCTTGACATCAAAAATATCGCTTGGTTTCATGGCCTGATTGGGCGATCGCGCCATCATCACCTCATAGCGCCCATCTTGCACCTTGGCCAAGATGCCAACCTCTAACCCAAATCGCTCACAGCCCATTGCCAGCAGTCCTGCGATGCGCTGCTCAAAACTCAAACTCCGAGCCGCTGTTACTTCATATAGAGCTCTGACACCCGCTTCACTTTCTTGCAGGGCGGCTTCTGCCTGCTTGCGCTCCGTGATATCTTCCGAGATGCCCAACAAATATTGAGGTCTGCCATTTTCATCAAAGAGGGGCACCTTGATGGTGTGAAAAATTCTTTCACCTTGAGGGTCAATCTCCAAGAACTCTTCTGGCGTATCGATGATCGTATTGTGTTCAAAGGCATCTCGATCCTGCTGGTGAAAGCAGTCTGCCTCGGCTGGCGAAAAGCAGTCCTGAGTTTTCTTGCCGATGACTTGCTCAGCCGTCAGCCCAAACATACGTTCGCTGGTTTTGTTCCAGAGCTTAAAGGTGCCGAATGTTGCCTCTCGACCATCCTTGACAAAAACTGCGACGGGTAGATAATCGATCACAGCTTGAAGAAAATGATGAGTTTGCCGCAATTCCGCTGTCATCTGATTGGCAAGGGTGAGGGCGCGGCTGCGAGACGAAAGGAGTGACCACATAATGGCCGCGACCAAAACACTGATCAAACTACCCACGGATAAGGTGAGCGCGGGTAGATACCGCTCTGATGCACTGATTAAGTTAGCATTCGTCGCAAAATGGAGTTGCCAGTCTTGACCGCCAACATTTAAGACTGCAAGCGAGTGGTGTAAGGGCTGCGGATTTTGTGCTGTTATCGCCAAAGTCGGATCTCGGTCATAGAGCAACTCTTGGCGCTCATAGACTTCTAAGTCGAGTTGCCAATGGAGCTCAGACGCTAAGGCTTCTTGAATTAAATCCCCAATCCTGACGGGCGCGTAGACAAACCCTACAAAGGCCCGCCGTCTGGCTGCTACCGAGTGAATTGGCATTCCTGGTTGATAGATCGGTAGCAGAATCAGTAATCCGGGCTGTTTGTGCTTATCTTGCACTAAAGTAATCCGGGCCGTTGCTGCCGCCTCACCAGTATCGCGGGCTCGTTCTGCGGCGGCGCGTCGTCTGGCTTCAGCTTTGACATCTAGGCCAAAGGCTGGGAAGTTGGGCTGGAGCGGTTCGATGTACTCAATGACAAAATAATCTGGACGAGTGCCTGGAGGCTTGATCGTGAAGTTGGGATAGCCCGTGCGATCGCGGCTGGTGTCCTGCCTAACTTGCTGTTCATAACTCGCTTTTTGCTGGCCTGGAACATAGCGAATAAACCCAATCCCATTGATACCGGGATAGCGCTTTTGGACGTCGAATGTTTCTGCAAAAGCTCTCCAGTCCGAGCGACTCACGTTTTTGCTGGCAGCAAACAAGCCTTGCCCTGCATACAAGGCCTCAATATAAACTTGAAAGCGCTCTGCAATCAGGGACTTGGCTTCACGGGTTTGCATCTCAAATGCTTTCCGGGCGGCTTCCTGGTTCTTTTGAGCTGTGTAGTACCCCGCAGCACTGGTCAACCCTAAACCCAAGACTAGGACACCCAAGCTGAGAGATGCCTGTAGCCATGTGTTGGGAGACAACCCAAGCAACTTAACGAGCTGCGGAAATATTTTTTTAGGCATGGAGTGAATTCTTCCCCCGTAAAGCCAAGCAGAGGCGATCGCAGATGTAGAACTCGCCCGCGATCGCTATCAGGTTTTTAATTAGACTTCCCAAACCAACAACCTGAGTATTCGCCTAGCCCAAGCTTTAGCAAGCAAGATTAACGCAAGCTACTCATTCTCATACAACCATAGATAGCCTTCGTCTTCCTTCACCCGTAAATATTTACAAACTGCTTCGTAATCCTGATTCGGTTCAACTACAAATCCATAACATTTGAAGTAGAATTTTTCGTCATAAATGCCTTGTTGATGCAGTGCATGAATAATGTCGATACAGTCCTCCTCTGATGTCTCATCACAGAAGATTACTCGCAATGTGCCATAGCCACTGGGTTTAATCAGTTCAGCAAAAACAGGAATATCGCCCTCTAATTGCTCACAACGCACCACATCATGGACGTTCAAGGAAAAGGCATAGAAGGGCACATTGTCTAAACGATAAAGTTGCTCACCTAAAGGCTCCGCCCATAGGACTTCTTTATTCAGAGTATTGATATCTTCTTGATCAGGCGTTTCAATCCGAATCTTAACTAGCTGAACAGATTGATTGTTGTTCATCGAGAAAGAGCCTAATTTCCGGTCCGAATCTTGGCCAGCAAATCGTAGAAGGGTTGCCAGTTGTCTTCCTCAGTGATCGGTGCCCAAATCGCTTCGATTTCGGGGCGGATTAGAGGAGTGGTGGGGTTGTGGCGGCTGAGTCTTTGGGCGATCGCCTCCATTTCCTCCAGAGGTTGGCTGAGCAAGAGCGTGTGGTAATGCTGTCGCCAACGGTCTAAGCAGGCTTTTTGCTCGTCAGTGGTGGCGAAATCGGCTTGGTTGAGAATGCCGCCATCTTCTCGCCAACCGGGGGTGAACTGGTGTTTCAGCTCGCGGAAGAAGCTGTGATAGCCCACATCACAAACTTGGAGGAGTTGCAGGGTCAGCTTGATCAGTTCATTGCTCTCCGCTTCTGGTAAGTCAGCAAAGCCGAGTTTATGCAACAGGCGTTGGCGATAGGTGGCATAGTAATAGTCCCCGAATTTGGCTAAGCCCGCTTCCAAATCCGCGATCGCCATCACCTCAGCCAGAGGCGTTTGCAGCATTTCTAGATTCAGCTGACAAATTCCGGGTTGGTTGCCGTAACAATAGCGCCCAGAGTAGTCAAAATAGGCGGCTGTAAATCGCAGATCGTAGCGATCGATAAAGGCGTAGGGACCGTAGTCAAAACTCTCCCCTGTGATCGACATATTATCGGTATTGAGCACCGCATGACAGAACCCCACCGACATCCACTGGGCTGCTAGTTCTGCCACTCGTTGCACCAGCTCGGCATAGAACAGAGCATAGCGATCGCTCTCTGCTTGCAGGTGTGGATAGTAGTACTCAATCACATGGTCCAGCAGCTTTTGAATTAAATCTTTGCGCTGGAAATAATGAAGACGCTCAAAAGTACCAAAACGGATATGCGATCGGTTGAAGCGCACCATGACTGAAGAGCGGGTAGGAGAAGGTTCATCGCCGCGCCACAAGTTTTCTCCCGTTTCAATCATGCTCAAGCAACGCGAAGTCCGCACCCCTAGATAGTGCAGTGCTTCCGCTGCCAAAACTTCCCGCACCCCCCCTTTTAGCGTTAATCTGCCATCTCCGCCTCTAGAGTAGGGCGTGGTGCCAGAGCCTTTGGTGCCAAAGTCGTAGAGTTCGCCATCTAACCCGCGCACCTGACCGTAGAGAAACCCGCGACCATCGCCCAAGCGGGAGTTGTATTCCCCAAACTGGTAGCCGTGATAACGCATAGCGAGTAAAGGTTGGCGACCTACAAACCTGCCAAATGCCTCAATGAAGTCTTCGTCTGTGACTGCTTGCGAGTCAAGACCAATTTGGGCAAGCAAATCATCGTTGCGCCACCGCAAAATCTGTGCTGGGAAAGCAGCCGCAGCCACCACATCCCAGTAATCGTCTCCGAGAGATTCAAAGGCGGGTTCGTAGTTGAGGGCTAGGAAGGGGTTGGTAGGAGCAGCAGAAGTCATGCAAGATCACAGGTAGTCGTCCGGACTTCTCCATCCTGCCATTATTAGCTTCTGGTTGGAGCAGCCACGCTCGCGAGGGGCATCTGAATGACAAAGTTGGTACCTTGAGAGGAGGAGGTGTACTGTAAGCAACCGCCATGCATCTCTTCAATAATTCTGCGACTGGTAGCTAATCCTAAACCAACGCCATGCCCCGCAGATTTAGTGGTAAAAAACGGCTCAAAAATATAGGGTTGATGGGTTGGCGGGATACCAATGCCATTGTCTGTAATCCGGATTGTCAGGCTATCAGGGGGTGTGAGTTCGGTGCAAATTGAGATCTGTGGCTGAAAGTCTTGGGTCTGGTTGCTAGCTAGCTTTTCATCAATCGCATCGATCGCATTGCCCAAAAGATTAAAAATCACTTGATTGATCTGGTCAGCGTGACAGGTGATAGGGGGCAAATTCTCATACTCTTGCTTAATTTGCACCACAGTTCCATCCTCTCTAGAACTCAGGCGATGTTGCAGTAACGCTAAAACATGATTGATACTTTCGTGTAAATTAATTGATTTTTTGCCCGATTCATCCAAGTGAGTAAAGACCTTGAGGGCGGTGACGACGCTGCGAATTCGTTCTGCTCCATTGCCCATAGAGTGGAGAATACTTTTGAGATCGCCAGCCACGAAGTCTAGATCAATCTCATCCAGAAAATTCTGAATTTCAGCGTCGGAACCGTTGCACTTGTCTTGGCAAAGTTCGACCAAGGTTAATAGCTGATTAATATATTCCTGAGCTGGCTTAATATTGCAAGCGATAAAGCTCAAAG
>DATNPE010000077.1:0-4229 GCA_036703355.1 Allocoleopsis sp.
TCAAGTCGGCTTCGTTGACTTTTTCTTTGACGGTCTCAACCACACCTTCAACTTGATGAGTCACACCTTCCACTGCGTCCTTCATGGTGTGAACAGCGCTATCTACTTTTTGGTCAATGCCTTCTGCGGCTTGGTTGCCAATTGCGGCACCCGCGATCGCACCACCCACTGCACCAACGGCTGCCCCTAAGCGTCCGCCGACCATCTTGCCAATAGCGGCACCCGCAATACCGCCGCCTGCTGCACCGATCGCTTCAGCCACAATGTGATTTTTAGCTTGACTTGAAGTGTCAGTCTCTTGGAGTTGAATCTCTGCACTCTCTAAAGGCTGAATCTCTGCACTTGTTTCGACAATTTCAACATCGATTGGCTCTAGGTTGTCCTCATTGCCCATGAATTGGGAGTTATTGATGCTAGTCATAAAAAAACTTCCCGGTTTTATAAACTTTGGTTATTTGTTCTCAGCTTATCGATTAAAAAAGCGGCTGACCTCTCCTGTTGGGTGAGATTCAAAATCTCTGAAGTCCGCTGATAGAGGTATTCAGCGCTCAAAATCCAACGGCTTTTGCTCAGGCTTCTACAATATAAAGATAGGTAAACATTCTTGAGCGTCCGCTGCCCCGGTTCCAGAATCTATGGCTTTTTCGTCAATTATTCGTGCCCTTGGGCGATCGCCCCTCACTGCCGAGCTATTAACCAAACTGAATCAGCAACAACTGCTGAGATTGAACGGTGTTTCTCGTTTGCCCAAGGGCTTGGTGGCCTCGGCACTGGCTCAAGCAGCCCCCCGAAACTTGCTCGTGATCACCGCCACCCTAGAAGAAGCGGGTCGCTGGACGGCCCAACTAGAAGCGATGGGCTGGCAGACGGTGCATTTCTACCCCACCTCCGAAGGGTCGCCCTACGAACCTTTTGATTTAGAGTCAGAAATGGCTTGGGGCCAGTTGCAAGTCCTCGCGGATCTGGTCGGTAGCGAAGCAGCCCCTAGTAATGGCAATGGCAACGGTCAAAGCAGTGAACCTAAACGAACGGCGATCGTCGCTACAGAACGGGCGTTACAACCCCACTTGCCTCCTGTAGAGACCTTCCGCCCCTACTGCTTGACGCTACAACGAGGCACAGAAGTTGATCTCAATGACTTTAGTAATGAACTAGCGCGCTTAGGATACGAGCGGGTTTCTTTGGTAGAAACAGAAGGCCAGTGGAGCCGCCGGGGAGACATTGTGGATGTGTTTCCCGTTGCTGCTGAACTTCCGGTGCGGTTGGAGTGGTTTGGCGATGAACTGGACAAAATGCGCGAGTTTGATCCCGCCACGCAGCGATCGCTCGACACCATCAATCGTCTCGTTCTCACACCCACCAGCTTTAGCCCCATCATCCGAGCCGCATTCACAGGCGAGAAAGCAACCACGCTGAAAACCTATCTCAACGCTGCGGATCAAGAGAAGTTTGAGCAAGAGCAACCTTTAGAAGGCTGGCGGCGATTTTTAGGACTGGCCTTCGACCAACCCGCCTCTCTCCTCGACTACTTACCCGAAAATACCTTGATCGCCCTCGACGAACCAGAGCAATGTCAAGCTCATGGCGATCGCTGGTTTGAGCATGTGGAGGAGCATTGGAAGGATGAAGGAGGGAAAGGAAAGGATGAAGGAGGAGGGATGAAGGATGAAAGAGACAGTTCTCTCTTGCCTAAGATCCATCGTTCTTTTGCAGAGTCATTGGCTGAAGTCGAATGCTTCGATCGCCTCTATCTCTCAGAACTCGTAGAAGAAATTGCAGGTTCTACTGCATCGCTCAATCTCGCTAGCCGTCCTGTTAATGCTACACCTCACCAATTTGGTAAGTTGGCGGAGACGATTCGAGGGGAGCGCGATCGCGGGTTTTCGGTGTGGTTGGTGTCGGCACAACCTTCGCGATCGGTGTCGTTGTTACAGGAGCACGATTGCCCAGCGCAGTTTGTCCCCAATCCTAGAGATTTTCCGGCGATCGAGAAGTTGCAGACGCAGCGGGTGCCTGTCGCCGTCAAGTATTCTGGCTTAGCTGAGTTGGAAGGGTTCGTTTTACCGACTTTTCGCTTGGTCGTCGTCACAGACCGAGAATTCTTTGGTCAGCACACTCTAGCGACACCTAGTTATGTCCGCAAACGCCGACGAGCGGCTTCTAAACAGGTGGACCCGAACAAGCTGCAACCTGGGGACTTTGTGGTTCACAAAAGTCATGGGGTGGGCAAGTTCCTGAAACTAGAGAGCTTGACGATCAACCATGAAACCCGCGAGTACCTAGTCTTGCAATACGCCGATGGTTTGTTGCGAGTCGCAGCCGATCAAGTGGGGTCGTTGTCTCGGTTTCGAGGCGCTGGGGATGCGGTGCCAGAGCTGAACAAGATGTCCAGCAAGGCTTGGGAGAAGACCAAGAGCAAAGTTCGCAAGTCGATCAAGAAGTTGGCGGTAGATCTGCTGAAACTGTACGCCCAGCGATCGCAGCAGCAAGGCTTCACCTACCCCGCCGATATGCCTTGGCAGCAAGAAATGGAAGATTCCTTCCCCTACCAACCCACCCCAGACCAACTCAAGGCGACACAGGATGTCAAACGGGATATGGAGAACTCCCGCCCGATGGATCGCTTGGTTTGTGGAGATGTCGGCTTCGGCAAAACAGAAGTGGCGATCCGAGCCATCTTCAAGGCCGTCACAGCGGGCAAGCAAGTCGCGTTACTAGCTCCCACCACGATCTTGACGCAGCAGCACTACCACACCCTCAAGGAACGCTTTGCCCCTTACCCCATCCAGGTTGGTCTCCTGAATCGCTTCCGCACCGCGGAGGAACGCCGCCAAATTCAGCAGCGCTTAGCCACCGGAGAGCTGGATATTGTCGTGGGTACCCATCAGCTCTTGGGTAAAGGGGTGGCCTTCCGAGATTTGGGCTTGCTGGTGGTGGATGAGGAACAACGGTTTGGGGTGAACCAAAAGGAGAAAATTAAAAGCCTCAGAACCCAAGTCGATGTGCTGACGCTCAGCGCTACTCCCATTCCCCGGACGCTCTATATGGCACTGTCCGGGGTGCGGGAAATGAGTTTGATTACGACTCCACCTCCTTCTCGCCGTCCGATCAAAACTCACCTGTCTCCTTTTGATTCGGAAACGGTGCGATCGGCGATTCGTCAGGAACTCGATCGCGGCGGTCAGGTGTTTTATGTGGTGCCCAGAGTAGAGGGGATTGAAGAAACCTCAGCTAAAATTCGGGAGATGGTGCCAGGGGCTAGGCTCGCGATCGCCCACGGCCAAATGCCAGAGGCAGAACTAGAATCCACCATGCTCACGTTTAGCAATGGCGATGCCGATATTCTCCTCTGTACCACGATTATCGAATCGGGTTTGGATATACCACGGGTTAACACCATTCTGATTGAGGATGCTCAGCGCTTTGGCTTGTCGCAGTTGTATCAGTTGCGGGGTCGCGTGGGCCGAGCGGGGATTCAAGCTCATGCCTGGTTGCTCTATCCCAAGCAAAGCCAGCTCTCGGATACGGCTCGTCAGCGGTTACGGGCGATTCAGGAGTTTACTCAGCTCGGTTCTGGCTATCAACTCGCCATGCGGGATATGGAGATTCGCGGGGTAGGTAATCTACTGGGGGCAGAACAGTCGGGCCAGATGGATGCGATCGGATTTGACCTCTATATGGAGATGCTAGAGGAATCGATTCGGGAGATTCGCGGTCAGGAGATTCCCAAGGTGGACGATACCCAAATCGATCTCAGCGTCACGGCCTTTATTCCAGCGGATTACATTCCTGATCTCGATCAGAAGATGAGTGCGTATCGGACAGTGGCTTCAGCAAGCACCAAGGCGGAGTTGACGCAAACTGCGGCAGAATGGAGCGATCGCTATGGCACGATTCCTCCTGCGGCACTGCAACTGATTCGGATTGTGGAGTTGAAGCAGATTGCCAAGAAGTTGGGCTTCTCGCGGATTAAGCCAGAGGGCAATCAGCATGTGGTGCTAGAAACGCCAATGGAGGAGCCTGCTTGGAATTTGCTCAAGGCGAATCTACCCGATCATTTGCAATCTCGCTTTGTCTATACGCCGGGTAAGGTGACGGTGCGCGGTTTGGCAGTGTTGGGTGTGGAGCAGCAGTTGGCGAATTTGATTGATTGGTTGGGGCGGATGCAGGGAGCTTTACTGGAGCCTGCTTTGGTTTAATTTGGTTTGGCTAAACCCAGAGCTTGGGGG
>DATNPE010000078.1:0-3804 GCA_036703355.1 Allocoleopsis sp.
GTGGGGCAACAGCAGTATCCTCGGGAGTGTCCGTAGAGCTTTACTGCTTTCCTGCCAACGTTTTGTTAACGTTGTTAAGATGTTTTCTTTTGGTAACCAGCTGATCTGTCATCCGGCTATGGCTAGAAATTTCTGTAATTATCTATAGAAAGTATTGATATAAAGTTGCTTTCGCTTGTGTGTTCAGTCTTTTTTCAGTGAGGAAGTGAAATCGCCGTGTCATCTAGCACTGTTCAAAAAAAACAAGATACCAAAAGCAGCTCATCCTCGGTTTTCCAGTTTGTACAAGGAGTTGCTCAGGTAGCAGGTGGAACCATCCTCGGCATCACAATGCTAACGAGTTCAGTTGTTGCCGGAGGATTAGTTGGCTTGGCGACTAGTTTCCGCAATCTCCCAGATGTCAGAGTATTGCGGGGCTACGTGCCTTCAGAAACCACTTATATCTACGACATTAAGGGGAAAGAACTGGCTAGTCTCCACGGTGAAGCCAATCGCGAAGTGGTTAAATTAGACCAAATCAGCCCCATACTCAAGCGAGCCGTGCTCGCAATGGAAGATAGCCACTTTTACATGCACCACGGCATCAACCCCAATAGTGTGGGGCGGGCACTCTTAATCAACTGGGAAAAGAGTTCAGTGGTTGAAGGCGGCTCAACCCTAACGATGCAGTTGGTGAAAAATTTGTTTCTCAAACCAGAGCGTAAATTTAGCCGCAAAATTGCCGAGGCTGTAATGGCTATCCGGCTCGAACAAATCTTCACCAAAGACCAGATTTTAGAAATGTACCTCAATCAAATCTATTGGGGTCACAACAACTATGGCATCCAAACGGCTGC
Source organism: Allocoleopsis sp. (assembly GCA_036703355.1). Classification (GTDB taxonomy): domain Bacteria; phylum Cyanobacteriota; class Cyanobacteriia; order FACHB-46; family FACHB-46; genus Trichocoleus. The sequence continues at coordinate 837 of DATNPE010000078.1, forward strand.
CGAAAGCTACTTTAGTAAGTCTGCCGATAAACTCAACCTAGCCGAGTCAGCAATGCTGGCAGGATTGATTCAGTCTCCGGAAGAATACAGTCCTTTTGTGAACCTCAAAGTGGCAAAAGAGCGACAGGCGATTGTGCTCAACCGGATGGAAAATTTAGGATGGATTACGCCTGCCGAAGCCGAAGCCGCTCGTAAACAAAAGCTGAATATAGGCAAGCTGACCTCTTGGCGGACTAGTAAGCTGCCATTTATCACAGAAGCCGTCGTCGCTGAATTGAACGAGCGATTTGGTCGGGATGCTGTCCTTAAAGGCGGGATGCGAGTTCAGACCACCATTGACACTGACTTCCAGAAAATGGCGGAAGAAACTGTAGCGCGTTCCCATGCTAATGTACGCTACCGTGGATTGTACGCCGATCAAGTAGCGTTAGCCGCCGTCGATCCTCGAACGCATTTTGTCAAGGCGCTAGTAGGCGGAGTTAGTTACAAAAAGAGTCAGTTCAACCGCGCTATCCAATCTAAGCGTCAACCAGGGTCTGCCTTTAAGCCGTTTGTTTACTACACAGCGTTTGCTTCTGGCAAATACGGGCCTTCATCCACTGTCATGGATACCCCAGTTAGCTATCGGGATGGCAGTGGCTGGTACTCTCCCCGAAACTACGGTGGCGGGTATTCAGGTGCTGTAACGATTCGCACAGCTTTGGCGCAATCACTCAACGTCCCAGCAGTCAAGCTTGGGAGAGGTGTCGGCCTGGATAAGGTTATTGAAACCTGTCGCACGCTGGGAATCAAGAGTCCGATGGAGCCGGTGACCTCTTTACCGCTTGGCGCAATTGGCTTAACGCCGTTGGAAATGGCGGGAGCTTATGCCACGTTTGCCAGTAATGGTTGGTATTCTGATACGACAATCATTGTCCGAGTCACTGACACTTCAGGGAATGTTTTGTTAGACAACACGCCTAAGCCCCGACTGGTACTCGATCCTTGGGCTACTGCTTCCCTGACGAATGTGCTGCAAGGTGTGATTAATGGTGGTACAGGAAAATCAGCACAAATCGGACGACCGGCCGCGGGTAAGACAGGAACGACCTCATCGGAGCGCGATGTATGGTTTGTCGGGTATACACCGCAGTTATCTACGGCTGTTTGGATTGGTAATGATAACAACAGACCGCTCGGAGGTGGTGCAACAGGTGGTGGATTTGCTGCACCCATTTGGCGAAACTTTATGCTTAAAGCGTTGAAGAACGAGCCAGTGCAATATTTTCCATCGCCGTCTAAGTTTAATCGCCCTTAAGCTGCCAGCGGCTATCGAGCTGAGTCACAGCGAAACCCTCTCGTTCTTTGCTCCTTCATAGTCGTTCCGCTAACGGGAGCCACTTGGTCAACGAGTCTACGCACTGTACACCTGTTGAGCTAACACCGACTCTCGAAGTGCCCAAACGCGAGAAGATGCTGCTTTGTTAGCGAAACGGCTTTCGTTACGCGGTCAAGGGGGCGTCGAGAGCACTCGCGATCGCTACACTCAGGGTATGCCAATGCTCATGCTTGGCAAGTATCTGATTGAGTCTCAACGTTGTTTTTCTATCTCAGCCTTCATCCGTTCCAAAGTCATGTTCATTTGGTCGAACATTTGCTGAGGCGTAATACCAAACTGTCCGAGCTGGGTCTTAAGTTGTTCTACGGTCATCTGAGCCATAAAGTCCTCAGATAACTCGAAGCGCTTCATAAAGATCCGATAGCGCTCCATGAGAGCTTCCATTTGCTGGATAAACATCTTTTTCCCTTCGCGGTCAAATTTGCCATAGCTGCCTCCCAGCTGAATTAGGGATTGATAATCTTCAAACAGCTGTTTAGCTTCTTGTTGGACAATATCTGAATCGAAAAAACCCATTGCACTTAACTGTCAACCGACGAGTGGGTTACATTACTGCTTTTAGTCACATTCTAGTGCAGCGCTGAACATCCGCAAAATTCGGATTACCGTATCCGCTAGGAGCGCTTACCTCACCTGAGCGAGATATGCCATCCTAAGGGTTAACCGCTTTCACACAAGCCAATGTCGCCCAATTCTTGCGGCATCTAATTCACTGCTAACTCAGTCAGTCAATATCATAATTAAATAATTAAAAGAGAATCGCTGGTTTTTTTGCGGCCTGTTTCTCAGCAAGAGGGCTTTGATAACGTGGATTACTTACTACCAAGTAAGCACGTCCTAGGGCAAAGGGGCTAGCACTTGGTTAGTGATTCTCCATTCTGAGAACTCAGCCATTTTCATAGGTAAAAGCAAGTATGTTGAGCAAGCCGAAAAATCGCACAGTCGCTGCCATCCTAGCGTTTAGTGGGATAGTCATACCCTTTGCCGGATTCCATAAGTTTTATCTGGGACAGCCACTGTGGGGTATTTTATATTTACTCCTTTGGTGGACACCTATTCCTCATATCGCTAGTGTGATTGAAGGATTTTGGTATCTTGCTCAAGGCGCGGAGGAGTTTGATCGTAATTTCAATATGAGCGCGATAGCTGCGTCTTCGGTGGCGAATCAATCTGCTGCGGTTGACCCAGCACAAGTCGGAGCGATCGCTGATGCGCTACGAGAACTTGATCGCTTGCGTCAGGAAGGATTAATGTCCGAGTATGAATTTGAGCAAAAACGCCGTCAATTACTCGATCGCATCGCCTAAAATTGAACGCAATGTTTGACTGGCTCATTCCCACAACAGGCAATAACCCAAATTGGCACTCGATTCGGGTGCGACTTCAGAGTGACCCTTACTACCGATTACAATCAGCAGAAGAAATTGCGATCGCAGCCGAACTGGGCATCAAAATTGATGTGAATCTAGCGACTGTTGATGACTGGTTGCGACTGCCAGGGATATCCATCCATCAAGCGCGATCGCTCGTTGAACTCGCCCAAATAGGCGTCCAGTTTTGCTGCATAGAAGACATTGCCGCAGCTCTGGG
>DATNPE010000079.1:0-2556 GCA_036703355.1 Allocoleopsis sp.
ATATGCTGGGTTTTCGCTGGCGCTAGGGGTGAGTTTGTTAACGATTCATATTTATCTAGTGCCGCTGCATCGGGCTTTGCAGGCGTTCTGGGCGATCGGGAGTTTGAGTGCGATCGTGTTGGCATTACAAGCAGATGAGCCATTGGGGAGTTTTGTTTACAACCATCCTTTGAGTTTGTTGGGGGTTGGGTTTACTTTTGCGGCTTTGACGGGGATCTTTTTTAAGGAAGCTTTTTGTTTTAATCGGCCTGAAACCAAGATCTTGACTCCGCTGGTGCCCATTCTACTGCTTGGGCATATGGTGGGAATTCTGCCACCTCAGGGAGAGCAGATGTTGCTGGCTGTATGGGCGGCACTATTTCTGGTGTTTGCTTGCCGCAAGCTGATCCAACCGATTTCGCCCGATATTGGGGACAAGTCTGTGTTTGAGTATCTGCATCAACAGCGCTTGGCGAAAGCTGGCCATTAGGTTCACGGTTGATGGTAATCTACCCCCTATCTGAAGCCTGATTCGAGGGATTGAGTGAACCGTGACAGATGTAGTGGTGATTGGCAGTGGGATTGGTGGACTGAGCTGTGCGGCGTTGTTGGCTCGCTATGGCTTTGAGGTCACGGTATGCGAAAGCCATGCGATTCCAGGTGGCGCGGCTCATGCCTTTGAGTATCAAGAGTTTAAGTTTGACTCTGGCCCGTCGCTCTACTCTGGTTTGTCCTACAGTCCTTCTGCTAATCCTCTGCGTCAGGTGTTGGATGCTATTGGTGAAGAGCTTCCTTGTGCGACTTACAACACCTGGGGTTGCTGTCTCCCTGAGGGCAATTTTGATACTACAGTAGGTGCAGATCAGTTTTGTGAGGTGTTAGCGCAATTCCGAGGCGAAAGGGCTGTCTTTGAATGGCGAGAACTACAGCGGGTGATGGCTCCTTTAGGGAGAGCGGCGATCGCGATTCCTCCAGCCGCAGTCCGTTTTGATTTCGGTGCAGCCCTAACCATGGGCCGTTTTGCTATCTCTCTTTTTCAGCATGTTGGCCATCTCCCTAAGCTAACCGGATCGTTTAGCCGAGTCATGGATGGCGTGGTCACAGATCCGTTTATCCGCAATTGGCTTGATCTGTTATGCTTTCTCCTCTCTGGTCTACCTGCCAGTGGTACGAGTGCCGCAGAAATGGCGTTTATGTTTGCGGATTGGTATCGGCTTGGGGTGATGCTAGATTATCCGCTGGGGGGTAGCGGAGCGTTGGTAGATGCCCTGGTACGAGGATTGCAGAAACAGGGAGGACAGCTTCTCTTAAATGCCCATGTAGAAGAAGTTTTGGTGGCAGGCGATCGCGCGGTGGGCGTGGGTTTGCGAGGCGGAAAGGAGATCCGGGCTAAACGGGCGGTGATTTCTAATGCCTCGATTTGGGATACGCTCAAGCTCATACCAGAGGGAGTTTTACCCCAACGGTTTCAAGCTCAGCGGCAATCTACGCCAACCTGCGATAGTTTTATGCATCTTCATCTTGGGATTGATGCTGCTGGTCTGCGCTCGGATCTGGCTTGTCATTACATTGTGGTGAATGATTGGGAGATGGGAGTTACCGCTCCCCAAAATGTGGTGCTGATATCGATTCCCTCGCTGCTTGATCCTTCTCTAGCACCTCCCGGAAAACATACGATTCATGTCTACACCCCTGGTAATGAACCTTATGAGCTGTGGCAAGGACTGGATCGCCGCAGTGACGCTTATGCCCAGCAAAAGGAGAAACGAGCGGAGGTGATGTGGCGAGCGTTGGAGCGCATTATTCCCGATATACGTTCTCGCTGTCAGCTCTCCCTCGTCGGCACTCCACTCACTCACGAACGCTATCTCCGGCGTTATCGAGGTTCCTATGGCCCCGCCATCTCCGCTGGAGACAGTTTATTCCCAGGTCCAACCACACCGCTTGCAGGTCTACTCTGCTGTGGCGATTCTACTTTTCCAGGTATTGGTTTACCTGCTGTTGCTGCCAGTGGCATGATTGCTGCGAATACGATCGCGCCTGTTCAGCAACAGTTAGCCATGCTGAAAGATATTGGTTGCTTGACGTAATATGTGAGCGATCGCCTCCATCAAAATTAGAGTGGGATGCAGCCAAGAAATAGATCAAAGTTCAAAATTCAGTTGTTTCAGCGGCAAGAAGTGTGGTTGCCCACGTTGCCAGGTTGGGCTTTGATGCTATCCAGTTTTTTGCTGGTTCTCATCCTGGCGATCGCTAATATCCATCCTTTTCTCGCTGTCACCGCTCCAATTCCCGCCAACATCCTGGTCGTAGAAGGATGGTTGCCAGATTACGCCGTGGAAGAAGCGATCGCAGAATATCAGCGTGGCTCCTACGAGAAGCTGATCACCACAGGCACTCCGTTATCGCGAGGATATTATTTGGCGGAGTACAAAAACTTTGCCGAACTGACCGCTGCGACGTTTTTGGCGCTAGGGTTTGACCGCAATCAATTGATCGCCGTGCCCACTCCCAAAGTGGAGAAAGACCGCACCTACACGTCAGCTATCACTTTGCGACAGTGGTTGTCAGCATCAG
>DATNPE010000080.1:0-3806 GCA_036703355.1 Allocoleopsis sp.
TTGACTGGAATGCTCGACTCCACAGTGTTGGCAATATCTGGCACAGTCGGAGTACTGCCAATATCAATCGAAAGCAGGTCAAAGGCGACAGGCGGACGCTGGGCACAAATGATTTGTTTGTTGCGTAAATCTAGCCCCACGACGCGATCGAGATACAGTTGCGCTTGGGCAAGTTGGGCCAGCGGTCGCAAGTCGATGTGGCATTCATCATGGCTGTAGAAGCCTGCAATATGCCCAGGCAGCATCCCAGAGTAGGGGGTATCTACAGCTTCCGTCAGCAAGGTAATCCGCACCCCCGGTATGGGCCGCATCCCCAACATCCGCAGGGCGATCGCATGGCTGTGCCCACCTCCGACTAAGACCAAGTCTTTGACAATTGGTTCAGGCGTGGGGTTCATCATCAGCATTCACGACAGGCGGAACAGGGTCATAGCCACCGGGATGAAAAGGGTGACAGCGGGCAATCCGACGCGCAGCTAACCAACCGCCTCGCCAAGGGCCAAACCGTTCCACTGCTTCCAAGGCGTATTGCGAGCAAGTGGGATGAAATCGGCAAGCAGGCAGCAGTAGCGGCGAAATTAGAATTTGATAACTTCGAATCGATCCAATCACTAAGCGCTTCATAAATTCCATTTTAGGTCGCTGAGCCCTGGCCCGAATCTGTCTCTTCTATCCTTGAACTGCTCTGTAGCAAACAACTTCAGACAAAGTTGCTCCAGCCTCTTTTAAGTTCTTCAGACAAGCTCTATACTGGTATCTTTGGGTAAGTTTTAGTTAGAGGAAGCTACATGTCGCGATATAGAGGCGCTCGCCTCAGAGTTGTCCGTCGTTTGGGTGACCTACCTGGTTTGACTCGGAAGTCCCCCAGAAAGGCGCATCCTCCTGGGCAACACGGTCAAGAACGCAAGAAGAAATCTGAATATGGTGTCCGTCTAGAAGAGAAGCAAAAGCTGCGCTTCAACTACGGTGTCACGGAGAGACAGTTACTGCGCTATGTGCGTAAGGCTCGTCGTGCCGCTGGTTCTACCGGACAAACCTTGCTCCAACTGCTCGAAATGCGTTTGGACAATACTGTTTTCCGTCTCGGTATGGCTCCTACCATTCCTGCGGCTCGTCAGTTGGTCAACCACGGTCACGTAACTGTCAATGGTCGTCCGGTAGATATCGCTAGCTACCAGTGCCGTCCTGGTGATGTGATCGGCGTGAGAGACCGCGATCGCTCTCGTCAGTTGGTAGAACAAAATTTGCAATATCCTGGTCTCGCTCACCTACCTAGCCACTTAGAGTTCGATAAAGCAAAACTCACTGGCAAAGTGAATGGTGTGATCGAGCGGGAATGGATCGCTCTCCAAATCAACGAACTGCTGGTCGTAGAATACTACTCTCGCCAAGCTTAATCGTTCAGAATTATTTTCAGCTTTCTTGTGTTACCGCGGCATTAAAATATTTACTCAAACAGCTCCCAAACCGTCATTTGGGAGCTTTTAATTTTTTGGTGTTTTAACCCCCAATTTGCGACATGGTGCGGCTGTAAGTACCCGCTGGCGTGCCAGATTCACGTTGCTTGAAGTTAATCTCAGGCTTCAATTGCAAAAGCTCTCTGACTTGGGCGCGTAACTCGCTGGTTGGTACACCAGAGCGCAGAGCTGTTTTTAAGTCAATTTGCTCATTTTCATTTAGCAAGCAAGGGCGCAGCCAACCGTCGGCAGAGAGACGCATCCGATTGCAGCGATCGCAAAAACATTCGGACATTTGGCTAATAAAGCCCAGCGTTCCTTTCGCACCCGGAATGCGGAACACATCCGCAGGGCCATTGCCTTGTACTTGTCCTTCAGTGAGGCCCCAATGATCCCGAATTTGTTGCCTAAGCTCCTCAGAAGGCACCCAACCGCGATCGCCAAACAAAGCGGCATTGCCAATGGGCATAAACTCAATAAATCGAACGTGCCATTCCCGCTCAATACTCAAGGCGGCTAAGTCTAAAACTTCCTGGTCATTTACCCCTGGAATCACCACCACATTCAGCTTCAGCGGGTTAAAACCAACTCGATACGCAGCTTGAATGCCATCCCAGACTTGCTGCCAACGCGCTCGCCCGCGATTACCAATAATTTTGTCAAAAGTTTCTGGCTCTAAAGAATCCAAACTAATGTTGATTCGCCGCAAGCCCGCGTCATACAAACCTTGCGTCATGCCTGCTAGCAAAAAGCCGTTGGTGGTCATGGACAAGTCTTGTGTTTCTGGCATAGCCGCGATCGCCCGGACAATCTCCACCACATCGGGCCGAATCAATGGTTCTCCACCCGTCAGTCGAAACCGCGTAAACCCAACTGGAACAAACACTTCTTGAACCAAAGTGAGCAATTCAGTTTGAGTTAACAAATTTTGTTGTAGGACATAGTTCAGATCTGCGCCTTCAGGCATACAGTACTGGCACCGGAAGTTGCAGCGATCGATCAAACTGATGCGGAGGTAGTCTACCGGGTTCATCAACAAGTTATCTGCCTGAAAACCTATTCTTCTGGACCTGAATAGGTAGTGGATGCCTCTATTGTGCCTGATCTTTCAAGCTCGTAACTTCCACTGGAACCTTTAAGGCAACGGATTGAGGGCTGAAAACTAAAGGCGATCGCTTCGGTAGACTCAAGACATTGCCTAAACCCTGGGCTAAGACCTGCACGGCTCGACGCACCGAACGCGGACGCTGCTCTCGCACCAATAGCAACGGCAGAATTGCGACCAATCGAATCACGCTAGAGAGGGCAAATAGGCCCAAAATGCCACCAGAATTGGTGTACTCAATGAGAAAACCACCTGCGGTTGTTCCTAGCGCTCCGCTCACACCTGCAACGGCTCCGGCGATCGCGAAATAGGTGGCATGATGCTGGACAGGCGCAACCCCCAGCTGAATATTGTTCATGCAGAGGTCGATCGCGGCCCAAGTGCCCCCAGCTAAAATGTGTAGCAGCGGAAACCACAGCAGCAGCGACATTAAATCGGTTCCGGTTCCCAGCCAAAGCAAAGGGGTAACTGCAACTAAAAGGCCCACCAGCACAAGAATTGGGCGATTGCCAATGCGATCGGCGAGTCGGCCCCACAGCACTAGCATCAGCAAATTCGCACCTGCTCCCAAACTTGTGTAAGTTGTCACCCAGTTCACATCTAGGGACAAAGTATCCAAAAGATAAATATTAAAAAAGGGAGCGCTTAAATTGACGGAAAAACCCCATAAGGCAAAGTAAAGCAAGAACATTAAAAAGTTTTTGTCCTGCCAAAAGCCACGACTAGAAACTTCAGAGGTTGTGGTGGCAGCACCATCGTTGACGTTTTGGGCTGAGGATTCCTGATGCCCCTGCTGCTGTGCTTGAGGATTGACATCCACCATCCAGTACTGAAATCCAATGCTAATCAGCCCCACAATCACACCCAGAAATAACAGCACCCCATAGCCCTGAATGCTGCCTCCAGGCCAAGCAGTGACGGCCAACCCCACTAAAGGCACACTAATTAAATTAGTCAAGCTAATGGCACTATTGCGGATGCCAAAATAGCGGCCTCGTAACTGCCGAGGCACCAAAGCTGCCACCCAACTAAACCAAGAAGCTCCCCCCAAGGCCCCTAAAAAGTGGGTCAGGACCACGATCGCTAAAGCCCCTTGCACTAAAAGATGCGGGTGAGTCGGCTGCACACTCGCCACTCCAATCCCCAGCACCAAAATTAACCAGAGTAATCTGGCAGGAACATAAATCCATAAACCATAGCGATGACGGCTGGTGGTGCGATCGGCTAAATAAGCTCCCAAGGGT
>DATNPE010000081.1:0-6289 GCA_036703355.1 Allocoleopsis sp.
GCAAGTCGCAGAGCAAATCCCTTGCTGCGCTCGTAGCTCAGTCATAGAGAGTTTGGCAAATAAGCCGTTCATTCCCCCAATTGGGCACAGGTAGCGGCACCAAAAGCGTCGCTCAAACAACAGCGAAAAAATCACTGCGCCTGCCGTAATTAGCAGCAAAAGACAACCGGAGAGATAAGCGGTATTTTCTAGGTTCCAGAGTTCTTCCCAGAGCAAAATCAGCGTGAATAAGCCGAAGAGAAACCAACCGCCCCATTTCTCTGCTTGCTGGCGCGGCCAAGGGAGTAAATCACGCGGAAACAGCCGCAAAGAAAGCTTCTGGGCTAATTCTCCATAGATCATAAAGGGGCAGACTGAGCACCATAGCCGTCCCACAAAAGGAAAGGCAAAGAGAATCAGTGGCCACCACCAAGCCCAAAACAAATTCAGGGCAATGTTGGTGTCGCGCGTTTGCGGCCCTAACATCAAAATGGCGACGATGACGGCAAACAGACCGAAGGTGACACCAAAGTTGATGCGATCGGGCCACCAATCACTCCGGAGAAACTGCCGCAGTTTGGGATAAGCATTCAGCAAGTTGACTCGGAAGCGCCGGGTTTTATTGCCAACGGCCCAAAAGACTTCTTCCGTGAGTTCAGAGGCACCATTCGACTGCGCGATCGCCCGTTCAATCAACCCTTCGAGTTCCGTGAAGTTGCCCGGAAAGTCATAGCCTTGGAGTCGGCGTAAAGCTTCTGGGGTGACGTGGGGACGCGCAATATTTTTAGTTCGGCAAGTCAAGCTGATGTAGTACTCGGCCTGCGCCGCAATATCCGCCTTCCGCACCCGCAACGGTGGCACCTTGATCACATGGGTCACACAGTGCTTGCGTTCTAGCTGGGGCACAGCTTTTTCCGACACCATCATGATCCGGGCTTGGCTCGGCTTCGGTTCCGGAGTGGGGTCTCCGTCGCGGCTGATCGGGGTATAGGTTCCGGTTTCCAGTAAGAGCAGCAGCTTGTCTAGCAGAGTGGGTGGTAATTCTTGGAGGTTGTTGAGCAGGAGCGTACCCTGCCCAATCCACTCCAGGAGTCCTGGCTTCCCTCCGGCTCGCCCAAACAATTCTGCGCCACTGGCTTGCAAGGTGTTGCAGTTGAGCTTGATCAAGGGTTGGTGGCGATCGCGAGAACCAAAGTGAATCAGGGCTGCCGTATTGTCCTTGCCCAGTCCTGGTTCACCAAACACCAACACCGATTTGCGATCGGCTGCCGCTTTTTTAATTTCCTGACGCAACCGCACCGCATAGCGACTAGAGCCGACAATTCCCCGCCGCACTTTAGGCACCAAATAAGGACGCAACGCCGCTTGACGTTCTTGCTCAAAGGCGAGTTGTGAGGCGACTTGATCCAGTTGCACCGCGAGTTGCTGGGCCGACCGAAACAGATCGGCAGTTAGTTCCGCTGCACCGTTCGATTGGCTAATCGCTTGCTCCAGCAGGCTCTCTAGCTCTGGTAAGTTACCAGGAAAATCGTAACTGGCCAAGACTTCAGCCGCTTCGGGGGTCAGCTTGGGTCGGGGAATGCCTTCGGCCCGGGCAAAACAACTGATGTGATATTCGGCTTTGGCTTTGATATCAGCTTTGCGATCGCGCAGGGGTGGCACTTCTAGCCAATGGCCCCACAGAGCTTGTCCAGGCTCAAGATTTAGTTGTTGCTGGACTTGCTCCAGCGATCGCTCGGCAGTGAGAATGATGCGAGCTTCACACGGTTGGGGTTCTGCGATCGGTTCACCTTCTCGGCTAATCGGACGATATTCCCCAGTTTGGAGCAGCTGAAGGATCTTGACTTGCAGTTCGGGAGGCAGGTCTTGGATGTGGTCCAGCACTAAAGTCCCACCGCCCAGGTAAGCCAGCAAACCCAGCTTGCTACTGGGGCTTTGAGCCGCTCGCCCAAACAGTTCGGCACCACTGCTGGAGAGGGTGCCACAGTTGAGACGAATCAGGGGTTCACGCCGAGCCGCCGAGTTGAAGTGAATCAATGCCGCCAAATTGACTTTGCCAACTCCTGCCTCACCCGTCAGCAATACAGGGGTGCGATCGCGAGCCGCCTCTCTCACTTGTTTGCGCAGCCTGACCGCCGCTTTACTACTGCCAATCACCCCCCGCTTCAACTTAGGAATCACATACGGTCGTAATGCCGCTTGGCGCTCTTGTTCGTAGGCCAGTTGAGAGGTTAATTGATTCAGCTCTGCCGCAAGTTGGCGAGAAAAGGTGCGGCTAATTTCTGGGTACTGCTGTGCTAAAGCGAGAAACTGCTCTTTGGGGATCTGCCATAGCAATCCATCATCCAGAGTAATTATGGTCTGCTCGGTGGGTTGCTCTAGCAGCAGTTCCTTGAGATGAACCACGCTTCCAGGCAGCAAGCTCACCGCTTTCACAGGGCCATTCAGGCTAGTGTGGTAACTCTCCAAATGCCCCGCTTTCAGAATATAAAGCGCTTCTGGATAGGTATCTTCCAGAACCAAGCGACGGTTTTCTTGAAATGCTTCTTCGACAATGGCAGCGGCGATCGCATCTAAACTCTCATCTGACAGTGGACTCAATGGCGTATTCTCTTGCAGCCAACGCTTGCGCTCTGCCCTGTCCATAGTTCTATCCCCTGCGTTGATGGTTTGAACGCGATTCGCTCAAGTCAAGAATTGCACACCTTCACTTATAGCGTAAGGTGTTTTATATAAAAAAAGGTTATTGAGTGCCCTAGAACTTGTGAATCACCTTGTGAATCGCTTTACCAATCCACTTGCGATCGCTCTTGCACCACCCGTTTGTAAACCAATTCGGTCTGCTGAGCAATTTTGGCCCAACTAAAACGCCGTTCTAGATCTGCGTAAGCATTATCTGTGAGCCATTGGGCATAACCAGGATTCTTCAGCACTTCCAGAATCCCCCACGCTAGGGAATCGGCATTATTCACCCAGGTCACAATGCCCGTTTTGGTGTGACGCACCACTTCAGGCAAGCCACCTGTATCTGAAACCACCACAGGCACCCGCGCCGCAAAACTCTCTAAAGCCACGATACCAAAGGGTTCGTAGAGGCTAGGGAAAACCGCACAATTGGCAATAGTTTGAAACTTATTCAAGTCTTCCTCGGACATAAATCCGGTGAAGTAGGTTTTGTGGGCAATACCGAGGTTCCAAGCCTGTTGTTTCAGGTGGTCCGTGTTGCCACCCCCGATAATCACCAACTTGGCATAGCCACCCATTTCCCACAGCACCTTCGGCATGGCATTGAGCAGCACTGCTACCCCTTTTTCATGGGTCATACGGCCTACATAGTAGACAATCTTTTCCCCATCTTCCGCAAACTGGCGACGAAAACCTGCGAAGTCAAAGTCAGGTTGCCGATGTTTCTTTTCTGGACGGATACCGTTGTAGATTACGTCCACTTTATTTCCGGGGCTGCCTAAGACTCGTGCCACCTCATGCCGCATGTACTCGGTACAGACGATGACCCGCCAAGCGTTGTAGGCTAAATCGGTTTCCTTGCCACTAATGTAGCGGTGCGTGTCGGTGTAAATGCCGTTGTAGCGACCATACTCAGTGGCATGAATCGTAGCAATGAGCGGCGTTTTGAAGGTGTGTTTGAGGGCGATCGCGGCATCTCCCACCAGCCAATCATGGGCATGAATCAGGTCAAAGGGGCCATCTTCTAGAATTAACTTGCCACCATGACGGCCCATGCTCTCGTTCATGTTCACGACCCAATGAAAAAAGTCGTGGCTGTAGCCCACGGGGACGCGGTGCACTTTCACCCCATCCACTACTTCATAGCTGGGAGCTTGCCCAAACTCAACCGTAATCAGATGCACATCATGTCCCAGTTTGACGACTTCTGGATACAGCTCGGCCACATGACGGGCAATGCCGCCCACGATGCGAGGAGGAAATTCCCAAGCCAGCACCAGAATCTTCATCAAGCGTTACCCCTGCACCTTCACATAAGCCCTAAGAACTTCAAATATCAGTGTAGCGGCCACTGTAATGGACGCGAAGGAATACAGGCATGATTGTTAAAACTTCATAGAGGCTGGTTTGGCTAGTCTGGTTGTCGCAGAATGGGTTCCAACTCTTGCCGAAAATTAGACCAAGCCGCCGCAGCCGTTGGATTAGAACTAGCACTGCGCTGCATCAACAACACGCCATCCTGAAAGCCCACTAAGCCGTAGGAGCGATCGCCCAAAATCCGATCGACCACAGGCACCATCGTTTTCAGCAATCTGCGGTCATCATCAAACACCACTTGGTATTGCCGTAACTGCTGAAAATCCAGAATCACATAGTCCACCGAAATCACAGCCCGCGCATCATTCCTCACCTGGAGAGCTGGAAAGCGCACAATCTCCCGCCGATTCGAGAGGTGAGGCACGATATGAGTCGTGGCTGAGACGCTAGCAGTTGGCGGAATCTGCCTCATTAAGCTGCGAATTGCCGCTGCATGTTGCCACTGGGCTTGAGGCGCCGCATAAACCCAAGGCTGGAAGGAATCGGGAATCAGAAAGGATAAAGCGCGGTTGGGATTCGAGACAATGGTTAAAATCACCGACACGCTAAGGCAAAAAATCCAAAAGCGCCGAAACCGCCGCGTAAATGCCCCCGGATGCTTGTCCCACCACAGTACCGCTCCATAAAAGAATCCAGGAATCACGGTGAGAGCATAGCGCAGGTCAATTGATAACGCGGTTGGATCTTGCCGCATAAAATTTTGTAGTAACGGAAAGCCAGCTATCAGCCAAGCTGCTGGAGCCACCGCAGGCACAAACGCTAGAGGTAGCCAGTGCGCTAGCAAATAGCTAATCGTGCGATCGACAGGGGTGAGGATTTCCTGAATTAACCGCAGCGGTTGAGTTGCGATCGCCCCAATCACTTGCAAGGAAGAGGCTTCGCGATTGCCGACAAAGTGACCAAACTGCTCCACCATAAATCGCCGCGAAATATCAGGCGAGAACAGCGGCATGGCCCAATTCGTCACCAGTAGGATGTAAGTCACACTCAGCGCACAAACCCCAACTCCAACCCAAAGATGCCGCCGACTCACTGCCAGATAAAAACCCACGCTAAATAAAACCACCCCCGCATCTTCTCGGACCAGCAGCGTCAACCCCGCTAGCAGCCAAAACAGCCACCACCAGCGCTTCTCCATCGCCAGCAGCAGCCCGAAGATAAACAAGGGAATCTGACATAAGTCATGAAAATTCGCCACGGTTGGCCCAATTACTGCTGCTGCGCCATAGAAACTAGCCGCAAGTATCACCGCTAGCGGTGGGTTGTGATAGTGCCGTGCCAAGGCATAGAGCACCAAACCAGCCGCCGTCATCAAGGCCACTTGCAGCACAGATAGCAGAGCAGGAGAGGGAAACAGAGCATAAATCGGTAGCCACAGGAGCAACGCCGGAGTGAAGTGCTGGCCCAAGCGGTGATAAAACACTTCTGGCACTTGACCGTCCTGGGTCACCGCTGCCGATAGCGTGGAAGAGAGCGAGCTTTGGAAGAAGCGACCATGCAAGCCATTCCAAAACACTTGATTAAAAATGCCTTGGTCGAAGGCGACATAGGTGGGGTAAAAGTTGTAATACCGATGCAGCGCGATCGCAGACAAAATCACAAAAAACGCGATCGCCATGCCCCCCACCCACCGCAACTCCGGCTGTTTCTGCCACTGCTGCAACATTCGATGACTCTCTTCGCTACAGTCTTAAAGTCTCACGTTGTCGGCACTGGCTCAACCCATTCGGCCAAATTTCCGCGATCGCCTAGCGTTTCGTGAATATTTCTCGCTAAGACCCCTATTTTTCCGAATGTTTTGCCTATGGTAGGGGTAAGCAATGTCCTGCCTAGGTTGTGTTTGGGACTGGAGCCGCGAATCATGCCGTCTACTACTTCTCCTTTGTTGCCGCCCCTACTACTGGCTACCGATGGTTCCACGAGCGCTCGGATGGCACAACGGCTTTTGCACCCCTTAATCCAGATTTTCTCCCAGAGCCAAGCTGAGGTAGAACAGCAAACTTGGCTAGAAGTTCTCAGCGTACAGCCACGACCTGCTGCAGTTCGCCCCAGGCTACCCGCACTAGCCAGAAAACCGACGACTGAGAAGCCAACTTCAGCAGCAGAGCCACAACTCTTGCACGCTCCTCCCCACTCAGCCGTCGAGTTGGAAAACGGCCAGCGCTCTGCTCTTGATCCCGATGCCTTGTTGACTCAGATCAAAGCAGAGATGCTAGAGCCTAAAATCACTTACCAGACCAGGGAAGGC
>DATNPE010000082.1:0-3479 GCA_036703355.1 Allocoleopsis sp.
CAAATTGCCCAAGACCCCCGCTTTCCTACAGGTTCGTTGATCATCGGTTATCAATGCCATGCCTGCGCCAACCTAGAGATTCCCAATGGCAATACAGTACTGGAAGCAGGCTCGACGATCTTGGTGGTAACTCGCTCTGAGCTAGTCCACCCGATGATTGATTATCTGGGCATTCAGGCTAGTCATCTTCCAACGATAGAAGTTTCTCATCCAAATCTTTGATATAGGGTTGGACTAAGTCCTCTGGCACAATTCGCTTACGGAGCGCATCGCTTACAGCTCCTTTTTCAGCCAGCAGCAATCGCCGTCGAATGGCATCGAGCCCACTGCGATCGCTCTTGAATTGACCTGCCCGATATTGATTATGGAAGTCACGCAGCATCCGCTCTGACTCTGCGACTCGTGCTTGATAGGAGGCCCAGAGTTCTTCGTAGACTGCTTTCGGCAGTACGCCTGATTTGAGCAAGTTATCGAGTTCATCTTGAGCGGCTTTTGCAGCAATCAACTGAATCTGCAACTTGCCCACCTCCTGCATCACTTCAGAAGCACGGCTAATATTAAGGCGTTTGATCAACCAGGGTAGGGCTAATCCTTGAATCACCAGGGAAAATAAAACAGCACCAAACACCAATTCAATGATGAGATCTCGTCCGGTTAACGTTAAGGGAATCGCAACGGCTAGTGCCATTGAAAGAGAACCTTTAATGTTTCCTAAAACCAGAACATGCTGCCATTGCAGTGGAATGGGGCGATCAAATTTTCGTAGACCTGCTAGCAGTAAATAAACCGAGAGAATCCGTCCGAGTTGATATGCCAGAATCACCAGCAAGATGGCAGGCAAAATTCTCCACAGCGTGATTGGGTTAATCTCAATGCCGATCAGCAGAAAAATAAATGTGTTAACGCCGAAACCCGCGTACTCCCAGAAACTTAGCAGAGTAATGCGATCGGACGCAGAGGAACTGCGGGGTAGTCCTAGATTGCCAAAAACGAGTCCCGCGATCACCACAGCCACTGCACCTGATACGCCCAAAAATTGCCCAATCTGAAAGGTTCCCAACGCGAGAGCAACGGTCAGCAAGAGACTACTTAGCGGGTCATTCAAGCGAATAAATATCGGCAGGCTCAAGTAGCCTAAAATGGCCCCCACGAGTCCCCCACCAAGGGAAACAACCAGCAGTTCCCTCACGCCTTGCACGGCTGTCAGCGAACCTGTCGTATAGATGACTAAAATCAAATTGAAAGAAATCAGGGCCGCCGCATCATTAAACAGGGTTTCTCCCTCGACAATCGTGGATAACCGAGAAGGGACCCGAATCTCCTTGAAAACGGCAATCATCGAGACTGTATCGGTATTGGCCAGAATCACGCCAATCAGCAGGGCAGGAATCCAGTCTAGTTCCAAACCATATTTGGCGATCGCGGCAATGATGGCTGATGAGAAAATTGACCCTGGACCTGCCAAAAGTGCGATCGGTTTGAAGGTACTGCGGAGACGGCTGATATCGGTGTTGACCGCCGCTTCAAAAATTAGAATGGGGAGGAAAAGATTTAAGACCAAAGATGGGTCCAAACCAATTCGACGGGATAAGACTTCAGTAATTGGCAAACCTGCCAGCACTAACCCTGTGACGTAAGGGATTCGCAGTCGTTGAGTTACAAGCGCCACAACGGTAGCAATCAGCAGTAGAATGATTAAGATAATCACCAGTTCAGGAATGGCTCCTACCGTTTGGCTATCCCCTGGAGGACTACTCCCCCAAGGAGTCTGTTGAGCTACAATCCACTCCATTACCGAAATTCCTCCTATCAACTCACGATTCCTCAAAAGAGTTTACAGGAGGTTTTACTGGGCTGGCAGAGGAACTGCTGAATGCGGTGTTTTTGGATGAAGATTGATGAAGTTGAAACACTATTTGGGGTTGGTGGGAGCGATCGCGGGGCTGAGTCTCACCGCTTGTACCTCCCCAACAGTCTCCAAGCAGTCGCCATCTCCCAATCCTAAAAGCACCTTGAGTGCCGTCTCACTCGATCAAACAAAAGTTGTGATGGGACAAACTTTATATGTCCCGATCTATTCCCATATCTATCATTTCAATAGCCAAGATCGCGTGATGAACCTATCCGCGACCTTGAGTATCCGCAATACAGATCTAACCAATTCGATCATTATCACCTCTGTGCGCTACTACGACACCGAGGGAAAACTGATCAGGCAAGATCTCACCCATCCTGTCGAACTCAAGCCACTCGCTTCCACAGACTTCTTCGTGGCAGCCAATGACACTACTGGCGGATCAGGTGCAAACTTTATTGTAGAGTGGGTTGCCGAAAAAACGGTGTATGAACCTGTGGTTGAAGCCGTGATGATTAACTCATCTTCTGCTCAAGGTATTTCGTTTATTAGTCCTGCCAGGGTGCTAAAGCAATTTGGCAGGCAGAACTAATTTTCGATATACGCACTAAAACTGGCGCTACTTTGCACACAATAGCGATCGCGTCCCTCCTCTTTGGCTCGATAAAGTGCTGCATCCGCCGCTGTAAAGAACAGTTCAAGACTGGCTGGCCAGCGAGGCACAACCGTTGCGATTCCCAAACTGAGGGTGACATACTCACCAATTTTGGAACTGCTATGAGCAATTTTTAATGCTCTAATTTTGGTGCAGATTGACTCAGCGACTACTATAGCGCCGTTTTCATCCGTATTAGACAGAATGATGGCAAATTCCTCGCCTCCATAGCGAGCCGCTAAATCACTCGAACGTTTCACGATGTCGTTAATGGCCTGAGCAACATCCTGCAAGCAAAGATCTCCAGCACGGTGGCCATAGGTATCGTTATATAGCTTGAAGAAATCAACATCACATAAAAGGAGAGAGAGCGGTTTTTGGTCTCTGGCCATCCGTTGCCATTCTTGAGCCAAATATTCATCAAAGCGGCGGCGGTTGGCTAGACCTGTTAAACTGTCCGTGGTTGCTAGCCGTTGTAAAGCGAGATTGGCTTCTTGCAATTGCTGCTGTAGTAATGCTTGCTGCTGCTGCAACTGAGCTTGCTGAATCAGACGGCGAACCCGCTGGTTAAGCACAGCCCAGTGAATCGGTTTGGTTACATAGTCTGCTGCTCCCGCTTCAAAGGCGCGATCGACTGAATTTTCGTCTTCTAAGGCAGTAATCATCAAGACAGGGGCAGGGGCAACGCGACCAGGGCTCGGCAAAGCCTGTAATTGAGCACAACAAGTAAATCCATCCATCACAGGCATCAACGCATCTAGCAGCACTAGATTCGGATGCAGTTGCCAGTAAAGATCTAAACCTTGGGCTCCATTCGTCGCCTCTGCCACTTGGTAACCCAACTGCTGCATAGCCCGCTTGAGTTGTAGCCGCATTAATGGATCATCATCCACGATCAAAACCAAGGGTTGAGCGATCGCAGTTGGGTTAGTTTCTAGCGTTAACATGAGAAGCGCTCCGTTTCTAAAG
>DATNPE010000083.1:0-5612 GCA_036703355.1 Allocoleopsis sp.
TTCGCATCGTTGCCTCTCAACAAATTCAGGGTAGTGGCAGTTGTCTGGGACTTCCTGCGCTTCCTGGTGAAGGTTGCACGAGGGATTTAAGACCCCTGTGGCAAGTTACTGTAGAAGCTGGGCAACAACGCCTTGTTTATCACACGACTATGGACGGTTCCCGGATTAGGCTCAATGAACAAGCCAGCAGCATCGGGAATGTCAAGGCACCTCAATCCGTGACGAATGCTGTGCTGCGGGAGGCATCCCAACGCACGGGGCTCAGCCGTTCTAAACTGCGTATCGCTCAATCTCAACAAATTCAGGGCAGCAGCAGTTGCCTCGGTATTCCTCCTGGCCCCAATCAAGCTTGCACGGCTGATTTAGTGCCCTTGTGGCAAGTTACTGTGGAAGCTGGGCGACAGCGCTTGGTTTATCACACGACTATAAATGGTTCTCGGATTCAGCTCAATGAAGCGGCGAGTAACCTTAGTGATGCCAGCTTACCCAAAGGTGTTGCCAATGCTGTTTTACAAGTTGCCGCTCAGGATTGGGGACTGTCCAGTTCCCAATTGAGAATCACAAGAGCGCAGAAGCAGACTTGGGGGGATAGCTGTTTGGGTCTTCCTCGCTCTAATGAGCGGTGTGCGGGTACCCTCACACCGGGTTGGCAGGTGATGGTGGCGAGTGGGCAAACCATCCGGACTTATCGGACTGATGATTCGGGTTCCCGCATCCGGTCAGAAGATATGGCTGAGCAACAGCCAAGCGATGGCAACTTACCCGCTGCTGTTCGCAGGGTCGTTTTACAGGATGCGGCTCGTCGGTCGAATCGGTCGAGTTCTGAGCTACGTATCCTCCAAGCTGAACGGCAAGATTGGCCTAACGGGTGTTTGGGTCTAGCGGAACCAGGTGTAATGTGTACTCAAGCGATCGTTCCCGGTTGGCGTGTGGCAGTCGAAGGTGAGGGACAATTTTTTGTCTATCGCACCAATGAATCAGGTTCTGTCATCAAGCTGGAGAATGGGGCAACTCAGGGAAACAGCGGAGGAGTTCCCATCCCTGAACGTGAGTTACCACCGTCACTAGAAAAGGGTATCGTATTTCGTGCGATCGCGAGTGGTGGCTTTACGGGCAGCACGACTGAAACTGTCCTGACCACAGATGGACGAGTGATTCAGCGTGACATGAATCCGAGAACTATGGCTCCGGTACAAATGCATCAAATTTCTCGCCAAGAACTGAGACAGTTTCTGCAATTGCTGGAGCAGCACAATTTTGCTCAGTTCGACAGACTCGCTTACCCAGCCCCCAGAGGTGCTGCTGATTTTATCATAGTCACACTCACTAGTCAATCGGGTACAACGAGCTACGCCGATATGGGCATTGACCGCTTGCCTGAGCCTTTGCAGGCCATTGCTCAAGCTTGGAGTCAAATCGCAATCCGCAGGTAGTCATGCGCTGCGCGCAGGGTGTAGGGGGTAGGGTATGGGGTGTAGGGACGGTTTTGGGCAAGGCTGGCAACGCAAGTCCAAAACAACCGCTCTCAAGGGCAGGGCTTGATACCCTGCGGTTTCTCTCTCTAGGCATTCTTCCCCTACACTCCACACCCCTACACCCGTCCCGGAGGGGCTGGTCAATTGTTCCAGCCTAGAGTTTTCGCAATCTGATCGGGGAGTTTCATGGCCTTGAATGGCTTGGGAATAATTCCTGCTACGCCGAGTTCAGCGAACCGTCGCTGCTCCGCCGCTTGCACTTTGGCTGTCATCAAAATTACAGGAATAGACTGGGTGGCTGGATTCGCCTGCAACGCCCGAAACGTTTCTATACCATCCATATCCGGCATCATCACATCTAACAAGATGACATCGGGTTGCTCATCGACTGCCTGACGCAGTCCTTCCGCGCCAGATGCAGCGATTGATACATCCCAACCACCAACCGCTTTAAGGGTGAGTTGAGCTACTGCCCGAATATCGTATTCGTCATCAATAATCAGAATTCTTCTGGTGGTCATATCGAATTGCTTGTAATTACCTGCAATCAAGAGGACTCTCTCGTCTTGCCTCGAATCATGCGGTTGAGCAGGTCGATCGCTCGCTGTTCAAATTCTTGTGAAGTAATGCGTCCTTTTGTAAAGAATAGCGTTTGTCCAAGTTTTAACCGTTCGCGATCGCTCTGATCTAAATCCTGAGCCGTATAGACAACAAGTGGTACTTGACATAACCGATTATGCTGCCGCAACCAGTCCACTACAGCAAAACCATTGTATTCTGGCAATGCCAAGTCGAGTACTAGTAAATCGGGAATAATGCGCTGGCTCACCTGAATGGCTTCCCGTCCAGTTTGGACATGAAAAGTTTCTATTCCGTGGCGAGAAAGCATGGTCGCAAGTACCTGTGCCAGCTCTAAGTCATCCTCGACAATCAGAACTTTAATGATTTGATTTCGATCAGCTAATACTCTCTCTAGGGCTTGGCGCAATACCTTTGGCTCTGGGGGTTTCACAATCCAATCGCTGATGCCTGGATGGGGTGCTTCTCTAGCATCCGGTAACAGCCCACTGAGAATGATTACTGGAATCGTTTGCGTTTCTGTCTGATTCTTCAGAACTGCCAAAGTTTCCCACCCATCCATTTCGGGCATCATTAGGTTGAGAAGAATTACATCAGGCGGCTGGGCAACGGACTGTTTGACCGCCTCATATCCCGATGCAGCGGTCAGCACTCGGTAGCCTTGCCGTTTGAGCATGGCTTGCAGTACCGTCCGAACCGAGGAGTCATCATCGCAGACTAAAACAAGAGGGGAACTTTGAGTGGAATCTCCAAACTCCGAACTCAAAAATGTTAGCGAAGCGGGCCCGCCATCAGGCGGGACAAACTCAGACGTTTCAAAATCAGTAAGGACGGGTAGGGTAAAACAGAAGGTACTACCCTCTCCTAGGGCGCTTTCGGCCCAAATTTGTCCTTCATGATGCTGTAAAATACTGCGGCAGATGGCTAAACCTAAACCCGTTCCCCCCTTTTGGCGCGAATCCGAGGCATCAACCTGCTGAAAGCGTTCAAAAATCGATTCAACTTTGTCAGACGGAATTCCGCGTCCCTGGTCTCTAACTTTAATCAGGAGAGTGTCGCAAAGGGATGAAGGATGAAGAGTTTCTGACTCCTGTACGGGCGTTTGCGTAGCATGGTGCGTTAGCAGCAAACGGCGGTTCGCCCCTACGGCTGTTGACCCCTGACCCCTGATCAACTCTGCGCTCAACCAGATTGTACTGCCTTGAGGTGAGAACTTAATGGCATTACTCAGCAAATTTGTGACGACTTGGATGATGCGATCAGGGTCTGCCCAGAGGCGGACTGACACAGGAGAAACGGATAGAGTGACTCCAGCCCTTCCTGCTATTTCCTGTATTGCCTCTACAGACTGGTTCATTAAGTCAGCCGCATCGCAGGCTTGTTTCGTCATGACAATTTTGCCTGACTCAATGCGTTCGATGTCTAGAATGTCATTGATCAGACGAACCAAGCGATCGGTGTTATTTGCCGCAATGCTCAACATCTGTTGAGCCTCTTCCGGTTGGTTTTGCAAGACACCCTCTGCTAACAGATCTAGAGCAGCGGAAATGGAGGTTAGCGGTGTCCTCAGTTCATGGCTGACGACTGAGATGAATTCGTCTTTCAAGCGTTCGATTTCGCGGCGATCGCTAATATCCTTCATGAAACAGTAGTTCCCAATGAACTGCTGGTGTTGGTCGTAGGCTTTAACTATCACCACTTGCTTATCGAAGACGGTTCCATCTTTGCGTAATGCTCTAGCTTCAAACTCTGCCTTACCGTCAATCAGCATGTGTTGGTAGGCAGTCTCTACGGTCTCCAATTCATCTGGATAAATCGTTTGTTTCCAATTCATGCCAACCAATTCTTCTGGTTGGTAACCTAACATGCTGGCATAAGCTGGATTAGTTTTGAAGTAACGCCCCTGACTATCTACTTGAGCGATACCCTCAACGGCACTTTCCAGTGCCTTGCTCAAATTGCGGAGTTCCTCAAGAGCCTGTTTGCGATCGGTAATGTCTTCAATTTGGGTAACGATGTACAACGGCTGGTCTTGCCCATCACGGACGATCGAACTACTCAACATTGCCCAAACCGTGTATCCGAGCTTATGCAAGTACCGCTTTTCAAACTGGCAGGAGCGAATCTCGCCGGATAGCATTTGCTGAAAATAGTTGAGTCCAATCTGCAAATCATCTGGATGGGTAACTGCCTGGAAGGTGAGCGCTAGCAATTCCTGCTCTGAGTAACCCAGCATCTCAGATAGAGAACGATTGACTTGTAGCCAATGGCCATCCAGCGATACCAACGCCATTCCGATCGCGGCATTTTCAAACGCCTGGTGAAAGCGCTCTTCGCTTTCCCGTAATGCTGCCTCTGCCCGCTTGCGATCGCTAATATTTCGGAAATAGACGGATAGACCCTCTCTAGCAGGATAGGCGTGTACCTCAAACCAGGTATTCAGCGGTGGATAGAACGATTCAAACTCAACACTCACCTGTTCCGACACTGCCCTGTGATACTCTATACCAAAAGTTGAGCCTACTGATTCAGGAAACTCATCCCACATAACTTGACCGAGCAACTCCTCCCGCTTTCGCTGCAAGAGCAGTTCTGCTTGGCGATTCAAGTAGGTATATCGCCAATCTTGATCCAGTGCAAAGAACGCATCCGTAATGCTTTCCAGAATATTAACGATCTGGTTACGAGCTGCCTCTGCTTCAGCCCTTGCTTGTTGCTCTTGAGCGAGAAGCTGAAGGCGTTCTGCTTCTGCCTGTTTACGGTCTGTAATATCGCGGGCGATCGCATAAATTAAGCCTTCTTCAACAATGGGAAAAGCTTTCCAGGAAATCCATCGGTACGAACCGTCTTTACAGCGGTAGCGATTCTCAAAATCAAGAGTTCGATTACCCTCTGCGAGTTTTTCAACTTCAGCAAGGGTTGCAGCCCGGTCATCGGGATGAACCAAGTCGAGAAACGGTTGTGCTAGCAGTTCTTCGTTGGTGTAGCCAAGTACTATCTCAAATGCTGGATTCAAACGCTTGAAGTAAGCATCGGTACCCGCAATGCATAGCATATCCAGAGAGAGGTTGAAGAAGCGATCGCGCTCTTCCTCTGCCCGTTTGCGATCCGTAATATCCCGCGTCACTTTTGTAAAGCCACGCAGGTTTCCCGCCTCATCTCGCAGAGCGGTAATCACAATATCTGCCCAAAATCGCGATCCATCTTTGCGAACGCGCCACCCTTCATCTTGCACTTGACCCTCGGCGGCTGCTATTTCTAGCAACCGTTGAGGACGACCGCGCCCAATGTCCGCCTCAGGATAAAAGCGGGAGAACGACTGACCGATAATCTCGTCTGCCCGATATCCTTTAATCCGCTCTGCTCCTCTATTCCAGCTTACAATCCGTCCGCTGGGGTCGAGCATAAAAATCGCGTAGTCTTTGACCCTCTCAACCAGCAGGCGGAATCGCTCCTCACTCTCGGACAGTGCTGCCTCCTTGCGCTGACGCTCCTGGATTTCCTGTTCTAGTCGTGTATTTTGTTCTCGAAGCTGTCGAGTGAGACGTCGGAGACGCA
>DATNPE010000084.1:0-3546 GCA_036703355.1 Allocoleopsis sp.
CTTTACTTTTGTAGAATGGCGGGAGGCTTTTTTCACGACGACTCATCCTCAAAGTGATTCAGTACCAGAGCTTCACGATTCGCAATGTCGTTGTGCCCAATCTACGGCTGAATGGTTGTTTTCAGAGACGACTGGGCTGCACAGAAAGGATTGGATTAAATCTCTTAAGCAGCATGACTCACTACCAGAAAACATTGCTGATGTCTTGGCCTCTCGGCTCTTCGGGGTCACACGTCGTAGTTTATATGACGATTTACAAATTCTAGATAAGTTGGGATGGGTAAAACGCCAGGGAAATCAGTACACCTTAGTTGACTCATTCCCACCTCGACCGCAAGCCAAAGACCAAAATTCAGAAACAGACAGTCCAATTTTGCAACCTGATCTCGCAGCGATCGCTGGGAATCTTTCCCGCAAAATCAATGGGTGGCAGCGGTTTTTTCTGCATGTTGATTATGTCGTTCCCCCAGATGCGACAGATCAAGTGGATGAGTGGCAAGCTCAGCTAGGTTCTTTGTGGGAGCGTGTGCCCATTCCTCCGGTGCGGCTAACTTTTTACAGCGCCAAACTCAACAAAGTCTTGCAAGGAGTTGTCTATCCGATTTGTATTTATTATGTGCAAAGAGCACCGTATCTCTGCGCTTGGGGCGAAACTCCCTTGGGTTTACCAGGGAAAATGGATTGGTGCAATTACCGCTTAGATCGCATTCAAGACATACAAGCTCTCAAGTGGGGAGACCGTGAAGTTCCTTCCCTCCTCCATCAATCTTATCAAAAGGGCCAATTACCAACCCCTGACTACATTCAAGAGCAAATGGCTGAAGCTTGGGGCTTTGACTTCTATAAGCCAGCGTCACTCCTACTCCTTCGATTCGATCGCTGGTTTTATGAAGGTTATATCCAAGGAACGGTTCGCCACGATACGTTTAAGCCTGTGACTTATGTGCAGGCCAAACAACTCATTCAACAACAAGCTAGCGATGCGGTTCAGCGACAGAAGTTACTCAACCTCTTAGCGGCGCGATTGCCCAACGATGCTTACTACACCGCCATGTACCGCGAGGGAGACCCGAATGTCATGATTCGATTGCGGGCTTGGCGACCTAAGATGGAAGTGTTTTTACCCGGTAAGCTGCGGGAGCAGATTGCTGATGAAGTGAGGCGAGAAATGCAGCTCTATCAAGAATAGCGATCGCTAAAACACAAGCTAGAGTTGAGTGCATCATCATTACCTTGAACCCCAGGCAGTCGCTTTGGGGTTTTTAGTGCTGGATGCTTTAGGCCAGCGATCGCAGCATTCCGAGCGCATCTGTATTTTTGCTTTTCTAAAAAAGAAACTGGGAAATTCGGTTGAACAAAAGGAGATTCTGGAAGACTCCTCTTCAACCACCCCCATACTAAACACAGTTACGAAACGAACAGGGCTAGCAACTGTTAATGATTGCATCTAGCAACAGTCCGCTCGCTTTCACCAGCAGCTAGTAATGAGTTTTAGCAAAGAGCGATTGCTCTTGAGTTTCAGTACTAATGCGGTGAATAACAAAATTTAGTGTTACCAAAATAACCAGAACTATGTTGACTTCCTCCAAGCAATTTCACGCTGTTTCTAAACTCATGACTGCTGTTGCCGCAACCTCTGCGATCGCAATGAGCAGCGTAGGTCTGAATCTACTCAGCATGACGACTCCGCTCACTCCAGTTGCTCAAGCAGCTTCTTGTGATACTAAAGTTTATCCGGTGAAACCGTTTACAGGCAAAGCAGCTCCAGCCGGAGTAAATGTTCGCTCTGGACCTTCGCTGAATGCATCGATTATTGGTAAACTCCGACCGAATGAATCCCGTACCTTTGATGCCTATCAGTATGGCGATGAAGTAACAGATATTTGGTCGGGCAAGGGAGACAAGCGCTGGTATAAGTTGCAAGGTTCTCAGGGTTGGGTTGCCAGTGGCGTTGTGTTCGGCAATCCATCTCCCAATCCTCCCTTACAACCTACGTGCCCTGTTAATAATCCTCCGAATACAGGAAGCAATAATGGTGGGCAAGTTGATATGGGTGGCTTACAAAAGTTACTCTATGGTACAGTGCGGAGCACCTTAACCTCACCTTATGGCTATCAGCGCTGTGATATCTGGGGAGGGATCTATGGAGAATGTAGGCATCCTGCACTAGATCTTGCTGGCCCTCACGACACTCAGATCTATTCACCAATTGATGGGGTTGTGATTCGGACAACGAGTGACAATGGCACTGTAGGCGTCTATAACCAAAAAGCAAACATCACCTTCTTTTTTAGCCACCTTAATTCCTTTGATGTCTCTCTAAACCAGCAAGTTACAAAGGGACAAAAGATTGGTAAGCAAGGAACGCGAGGACATGTGACAGGATCTCACCTGCACTTCGAGGCCCGACCTATCAAAACTTACTACATGGGTCTAAAAATGAGCGACACGATCAATCCCTTGGATGGGGTTAATCGCGCTAATCGCTAGTTAAAGAGATCGCTGAGTTGAAGCGGCTCTAGGAAAAAGGCGATCGCTCTTAAAAACTACAGATAGCGATCGCTCCTCTTTAAATCAATTCCCCTTTCTCTTGATTGCCTTGTCATTACAGTGGACTCAGTCGATGAACAAGTTGCCCTGCTTAACCCTCACGCTCTGGCTTGGGGCGATCGCTCTCATACCCACCCCTAGCTACAGCCAGCCCCGATCGAGCATTGAACCTGTGTCTAGCAAACTTCAGGTGACAACAGATGTGCCGATCTGTTATTTACAGACCTCCGATGGTCGCATTGTTGATCTCTCTCAGACTTGTGGTTTTGTGAGGCCCAGTCTTTGTCGTGTATCGGGCACTGATCCAGCACGCATGGCTGCTTTAACGAGCTTTTGCCAGCAAAATCAGCAATGTCTTTTAACGGAGACCTGTGACCAGGCACCTCAACCGCAAAGCCCAGCGAACTCTAGTGGCCCGGTTGGTAGCTTAACGCCCGATCGCTTACTCAGCAGCGCTCGACTTTTTTGGAATAACTGAAACCCTATGCCCTCTTCAGCACAACAACAACTGAAACAACGAGCTCTCTCTTTTGAGGCTGCTTGCCAATGTTTGGTAGATGCCACAGGCAGCGTCAAACAAGATTTGCTAGATGTAGATTTAATTGCCGCTTTCTTTCGCAAAGTGCGCGATCGCCAGCCACTCCCACCTGTGATTCCACTGTTGTTTTGGCGGAATTGCTATTACCTGGGAAGCCCTGTTGACGTTTCTCCAGAGCTGATTCAGTCGTTGAGCGATCGCCTCAGTGCAGAGATTCAAATCATTAGCATCAGCCGAAAAAGCTACTTAGATTGGTTTCGGTTGCGGAATCGGCATCCTAAAAGTATGGATGTTAGCTCGATGCTCGATCCGCTGACGGGGGACGTGTTGCAGGAAGAACCCTCCGAAACAACGCAGCTCTATTTATCGCAAGTTGATAACCAGATTGAACGAATTCAGACCATTATTACCGATGCTCTACGCCATCGAGCGAGTGATATTCATTTAGAACCAACGAC
>DATNPE010000085.1:0-3154 GCA_036703355.1 Allocoleopsis sp.
CTTGGTCCTGGTTCAAAAGCGTAAATCTTTCCAGTTTGAATGATGCTGGCAGCCACTAACGTAATGGCACCGCAATTAGCGCCAATATCGAGAAAAACGTCATCTTCTCGGAGTACTCGCTGCAAGAATCGAGTGGTGGTGGGATCATAAACACCCGCCAACCAAACCGAAGCTTCAATCGGATAGGTTGTGTTGACTTGAAGTTGGAAGTTGCCAGCGTAATTCTTGACTAAATAGTTCTGAGCTTTGGGCAGAAATCGGACGAATTTTCCGCCACCTCTACCCGTAAGCTTGACAAATAATTTGACGAATATTTGTAGGAGTTGGCTATAGAGAGTAATCAGAATTTGTAGCATTGGAAATGAGTAATTTTCTGCACCCAGCCAGCTTATTTCTATCAAGCTCGACGGTGTGCCAGATTAAGTGATAGAAGCTAGGCTTTAAGAGTGACTAATTTTAGCGTAGGATAGCGGGTTGCTACCTTAAATCTGGCGCGCTTATGGTTTCACCATCCACCCCTGAATTTCTATCTTCTAACGTTTCAGAAATGATGTCTGCTTCTCAATCAGGATCTCAGCCGGTGCAACGAGTCGGGGTGATTGGTGGGGGCCAGTTAGCTTGGATGATGGCAGGAGCCGCCAAGAAATTGGGGGTTGAGCTGGTGGTGCAAACGCCTCAGGCCACTGACCCTGCCGTGGCGATCGCGGCTGATACGGTTCTGGCAGGTGTGGCCGATGCAAAAGCCACAGCAGAACTGGCGATTCGCAGCGATGTGATTACCTTTGAGAACGAATTTGTTGATTTGGAAGCATTGGCCCAGTTGGAAGCCCAAGGCACTTGCTTTCGGCCTCGGTTGACGACTTTGGTGCCCCTGCTCGACAAATATCATCAGCGCTCCTACCTGAGAAATTTGGGCTTACCTACGCCTGAGTTTGTGGTACTGGAAAACCAACTCGATCCTGCTGTTCTAGAACAGTTAGGCTTTCCGCTGGTGCTCAAGGCCCGTCGCCACGGATATGACGGTCAGGGAACGTTTATTGTTCAGGACCAAGCTGAGTTAGAAGACATTTGGCAAAAACTCGATCGCTCTCCCGTTTTACTCGAAACTTTTGTGCCCTTCGAGCGAGAACTGGCGGTGATTGCGGTCCGTAGCACCAGTGGCGAAGTTGCGGTTTACCCAGTGGTGGAAACGCAGCAAGAAAACCAAGTTTGTCGTCGGGTACTCGCGCCTGCTGATCTTCCTGCTAATGTGCAAGCCGAAGCTGAGGCGATCGCCCATACCTTGCTCAACAGTTTGCAAGCTGTGGGTGTGTTTGGTATCGAGCTGTTTTTGACCACTGATGGCAAAGTCTTAGTGAATGAAATTGCTCCCCGCACCCATAATTCGGGCCATTTCAGCTTGGATGCTTGCGAGACTTCCCAATTCGAGCAACATCTCCGGGCGGTCTGTGGTCTTCCTCTCGGCAGCCCTGCTTTGACTGCTGACGGGGCAGTAATGGTGAACTTGTTGGGCTACGAACAATCTCACAGTGATTATTTAGAGAAACGCCAGCAAATCGCCAAAATTCCTCAAGCCCACGTACATTGGTACGGCAAAAGCGAGGCTCGTCCGGGCCGCAAGTTAGGCCATGTGACGGTGTTGCTGTCAGCCCAAACGGCCCCTAGAGAGCAGGCTCTGGCGATCGCACAAGAAGTGGAAGCGATTTGGTACCAGCGTTAAGATTTCCAGACACATGGGTCAGGGCTTGGTCGTTCTCGCCTTAGACCGCTAAAATAAGTGAGAGGTTCTGCTGCGACGTTGGTGACTGCCAATAATGTTTTATGATCTATGCCTCGCTAATAAGGGAACCGATTTAAGCGTCTAGTGGCAGTAGACCGAGCATGTACTCGGAAACTTTAAACTAGAACTAAGGTACCCACCTGGATTTATTCCAGGTCAAAAACTGAGGTAAGACGGCGTTGCGGGGAGCCCAACTCAATATTTGAAAGAGATTCCCTTGTCTGTAGAGGCAGGGGAATTTTTCATGCAATGCTCTGGGACAGCCACAAATTTGTATCAAGCTTTTCGGAACTGAGAGACATGAGGCGTTACGATAGTCTAATTCGAATTCACTTCGAGTTTGTTCTAGTTAAGCAAGGTTGTCACAGCTTTTGGTCGGTTCAAACTTTCCCGCCAATGTATTTCAGCTGGACAATGGGTTGACGGTGATTCATCAAGAAATTGCTGCCACACCTGTTGCCGTCGTAGATGTCTGGGTCCAAGCAGGTGCGATCGCGGAGCCAGAACCTTGGTCTGGGATGGCACATTTTCTAGAGCACATGATTTTTAAGGGCACCGATCGCCTCGCTCCGGGGCACTTTGACCATGCGATCGAAAGTCGAGGTGGAGTGAGCAATGCCGCCACCAGTCACGATTACGCCCACTATTTCATCACCACTGCTGCCGAACATCTGCCTGATACGCTGCCTCACTTGGCCGAGTTAGTGCTCCATGCGGCAATCCCCGACGACGAGTTTGACCGCGAACGCGACGTGGTGCTAGAAGAGATTCGCCAAGCCTACGACGACCCCGACTGGATTGGCTTTCAAGCCCTGATCGAGAGCGTCTATCAATGTCACCCCTACGGTCGCTCAGTTTTGGGAACAGCAGATCACCTGCTACAAAACTCGCCAGAAGCGATGCGCCGCTTTCACCGCAACCACTATCAGCCGGAAAACATGACGGTGGCGATCGTCGGGGGGGTAGGCCAAAGCGCCGCCATTGATTTGGTGCAACAAGCCTTTGGTGAATTTAGCGATCGCACTGAGTGTCCGATCGGCGAAGTGGAAGCAGAACCGCCAATTGTGGGGATTCGTCGGCAAGAATTAGGGTTGCCTCGCCTCGAACAAAGCCGCTTGATGATGGCTTGGATTGGCCCTGGGGTGGATCAGCTCCAACATGCCTATGGCTTGGATTTACTGTCAGTGTTGCTCGCCGATGGTCGCTCCTCCCGCTTGGTCCGGGAGTTGCGCGAAGAACGCAATTTGGTTCAAGGTGTCCAAAGTAGTTTTTCGCTGCAACGAGAGTCCAGCTTGTTCACGATTAACGCTTGGCTAGACGCAGAAAATTTAGAGCGAGTGGAAGCGATTATTTGCGATCGCCTCTCAGAACTAT
>DATNPE010000086.1:0-4131 GCA_036703355.1 Allocoleopsis sp.
ACTCACCTTTCCTCTTCAGCACACCGCAGTGCAAGCCAAAATTGCAGGGAATCTTGCCCGAGTCGAAGTGACGCAGCGCTTCCAGAATCCCTTCACTACGACGCTAGAAGCAATTTATATCTTTCCGCTACCCGATGAAGCAGCCGTGGATGATATGTTGATTCGGATTGGCGATCGCACCATTCAAGGCAGCATCAAAAAATGCCAAGAAGCCCAACAAATCTACGAGCAAGCCAAGCGACAAGGACGCACGGCGGGGCTGCTAGAGCAGGAGCGAGACAATATCTTCACGCAGGCGATCGCCAACATCAAACCGGGTGAACAAATCGATGTGGTGATTCGCTACACCGAGAGTCTGAAGTTTACTGGCGCTGCTTCTCCTGAGGCACTGGGCGGGAGCTATGAGTTTGTGTTTCCGATGGTGGTGGGTCCGCGCTATATCCCTGGCAACCTGATTGAGGAGAACGCAGTTGGCAGTGGTTCGGCAGCAGCACCGATGATGTTAAACCAAGATACCGATCTGGTACCCGATGCCTCTCGGCTCAACGCTCCGATTTTGCCCCCAGGAATGCGCTCTGGACATGATATCAGTGTCACTGTCGAGATTGATGCAGGCGTTGCGATTCAGGAGATCCATTCTCCTTCTCATCAAATTCAGATTATCCCTCAGGGAGCGATCGCCCAGATTAAACTCGCAGGGGGAGATACGATTCCTAACAAAGATCTGATTTTGCGCTACCAAGTCTCTGGAGCCGAAACGCAAACCACGGTACTGACAGAAGCAGGCGATCGCGGCGGTCATTTTGCGATCTATTTGATTTCAGCGATTCAGTATCGCCCCGATCAAATGGTACCGAAGGATATGGTGTTTTTGATTGATACTTCTGGCTCTCAAGCGGGTGCTCCTTTGGCTCAGTGTCAGGAGTTGATGCGCCGCTTCATCCAAGGTCTTAATCCGGATGACACCTTCTCCATCATCGACTTCTCGGATACCACACAGCAGCTTTCTCCGGTTCCACTGCCCAACACACCCAAAAACCAGCAGCAAGCGATTTGCTATGTCAATCGACTCACGGCTGGGGGCGGCACCGAGATGTTGCGGGGGATTCGGGCCGTGTTGAACTTCCCTGTCACCGATCCGGGCAGATTGCGGTGTATTGTGCTGCTCACCGATGGTTATATCGGCAACGAGAACCAGATTTTGGCGGAAGTTCAACGTCATCTCAAACCCAGTACTCGTCTCTACAGCTTTGGGGCAGGTAGTTCGGTGAATCGGTTTCTGCTCAATCGCATTGCAGAAGTTGGTAGAGGCATCTCTCGCATTATTCGCCATGATGAGCCAACTGACCAAGTCACGGAACAGTTCTTCCGCCAGATCAATAATCCAGTTCTCACCAATATCCATTTGCAATGGGAAGGAGAAGGCAGCGAACCTATCTTTTATCCCTCTACACCTCCAGATCTCTTTGCTGAGCAACCCTTGGTCTTATTTGGTCGCAAGGAGGATAGACGCTCTGGTAAGTTGCGTATCTCTGGCATCGCAGCAGGAGGCAAACGCTATCAACAGACTTTCCAACTCCAATTTACAGAAGCAGGAAATCCCGCGATCGCTCAACTTTGGGGCCGTGCTCGGATCAAAGACTTGATGAATCAAATGCTCAGCGGCGACACCAAAGCAGGGGTAGAAGCCGTGACGGAGACAGCATTGGCCTATCAACTTCTCTCTCAATACACTGCTTTTGTAGCGGTGAGTGATGAGGTGAGAGTAGGCGCTCCAGAGGCTTCTGTCTCCGTTCATGTTCCGGTCGAGATGCCCGAAGGAGTCAGCTATGAAGGAGTTTTTGGTGGAGTTGCCTACAACGCAGCTCCTGCCATGCCGACAATGGCAGCTCCAGGAAGTGTCGTTCAGAGGGCAAGGCAGGCTCAACCTCCCGTAGCTCCTCAAGCAGCTCCTCAAGCTCCTATGTGGGGTTGGAAAGGCGCTTCAGAGGAACCACCAGAGGCAGCGTTTACAGAGGTGGATGAGGTGGATGTCTTTCTGGCTGCACCAGGACTTTATGATGCTGATGCTGGAGATCTCGAATTCCTCAATCCATCGCTACTAGAATTTGGGGATGCTGTTGATTTGGATGCAATGACCAGTCAGCCATCGCCAGCTATACCTACAACACGCCTTCAGATTGTCAGTGCAACCGGATTGGATGAAGTAGCGATCGCTCTACTCACTCAACATCTACAATCCATCCAGCTTCCCACTGGCTTCAGCGGTGATCTTGTGTTTGAGTTCCAGATCAGCAAGGGACGAGTCAGACAAATGATGTTAGATGAGCTAGCTTCTTCTCTCAAGGAAGAGACGGTGATTGAGGTAATTCGGCGATCGCTGCAAACTTGGCGACCTCCTCAAGAACTCACCGCTACGGTTCAACTAGTTCTACGAGTTCAGCCATAGAGTTCCAGTTCCTAACATAGAGAGATTACAGGGATACCCTACAAAGGTATCCTTTTTTGTTTGTAGCACTGTCCGTTATGTTTCCCAGCTTCTTGCCACCGACAGTACGATCGCTCAAAGATTCAACCGCGATCGCCAGTTTCACCAAAAGCGGTGGCTACAATTTGTCGGCTCAGCAAATTGCCCAAATCACCCAACCCACCTTAATTCTCTGGGGCGATCGCGATGACATGCTGAGAACGGCAGATGCGGAAAAGTTTAGGAGGGCGATCGCTAATAGCGAACTGGTTTGGGTGCGCTATTGCGGTCATGTACCTCATCTAGAACAACCCGCTATCACCGCTGAACAGATTTTAAGATTTAGTCACTAGGTCT
This sequence comes from Allocoleopsis sp., assembly GCA_036703355.1. Lineage (GTDB taxonomy): Bacteria > Cyanobacteriota > Cyanobacteriia > FACHB-46 > FACHB-46 > Trichocoleus. Next base: position 2,825 of record DATNPE010000086.1, read on the forward strand.
TATCGAATATTTTGCACTGGCCTCCTTCCCGTATACTCGCTAGGGCTTATCCTGTGGAACTTGGCGCAGGTTCCCCCCAAATTTGGGGGGCTAGGGGGGCGCTTTAGAGCGATCGCCGTTAAATCTGGTGAACTTCTAGAAAGACTTTGAGAGGACGTCAACTACTATTCAATTGAGGTGGCACTTTGAGGCTTTTACATGAGTGACAGTTCGGTCACGTCGGAACAACGGGTTGTATTAGACAAAATTAGCTGGCAAAAATTTGAGAATTTATTAGCAGAGCTAGGCCCAGAACGTACGGCTCGCTTTGCTTACCAGCGGGGGCAGATGGAAATGATGACCCCCAATGAGGAACATGAGCGGTATCGCAAGCTAATTGAATCATTGTTGTTGGTTCTCGCGGATGAGACCTATCTGAAGGTTGTGGGATTCAATTCAGCTTTGCTACAACAACCCGAACTGCAATGCGCGATCGAACCGAATGCTTGCTTCTATATTTCTCATGCGCCTGAGATGACAGGTAGATCTGAGCTTGATTTATCCCGTGATCCAGTTCCCGATTTGGTTTTGGATATTGCTTTCACCAGTAGCGCAATCGATAAGCTACCCATTTATGCGGCTCTAGGAATTCCTGAAGTTTGGTGCTACACCAGCGACAACAACAGCAAGCCAGTTCCTAAACAGGAACTTATGATTTATCAATTACAAAATCAACAGTATCGCCCTAGCGAAACTAGCGCTGTCTTTAATTTCTTACCTGCGACGAGAGTATTGGAATTTATCGAGCAAAGTGATTCTCTAGGTTTAGTCCAGTCCTTGCAATTGCTACGAGCTTGGGTACAAGAAAGAATTTAAGACCCACAATCTGGGCACGGGAAACGCGAAAAATATCGATAAAATTGAAACCTGTCTAGATTCGCGCAAGGCTTCTATGTCCGCCATTTCCTCTGCTCCGTTTTCTCCGGAAGAAATTGCTTCAGAAGGTATCAAACCAGAAGAATACGAAGAAATAGTCAACCGCTTGGGTCGGCATCCCAACAAAGCCGAGCTGGGCATGTTCGGGGTGATGTGGTCCGAGCACTGCTGCTACAAAAACTCGCGACCGCTGCTCAAGCAATTTCCCACCGAAGGCGATCGCATCTTGGTGGGGCCTGGAGAAAATGCCGGAGTCGTGGATTTGGGTGATGGGTTGCGCTTAGCCTTCAAGATCGAATCCCACAACCACCCCTCCGCCGTGGAGCCGTTCCAAGGTGCGGCAACCGGAGTCGGAGGCATTCTGCGCGACATCTTTACGATGGGCGCTCGTC
>DATNPE010000087.1:0-7441 GCA_036703355.1 Allocoleopsis sp.
CCATGCCGCCGTCGATTCGCAAGTTGGTCAGCAAGTTCTTGCGATCGCCCATCACGATCACCATTGAGCAGCCCAAAGCCGCTCCTTCGCGGATCAACCAGGTTGCCTACATGGTGCCCCGTGGTTGCACCAAAGCCAGAGCTTTGCAACCCATTTTGGAACTCGAAGATCCAGAATCCGCAATTATTTTCGTCCGCACCCGTCGGGCTGCTGCTGAGCTAACCAGCCAACTCCAAGCTGCCGGCCACAGTGTGGATGAATATCATGGTGACCTCAGCCAAAGTCAACGGGAGCGTCTCTTAAATCGCTTCCGCCAAAACCAAGTCCGTTGGGTCGTTGCAACTGACATTGCCGCTCGTGGGATTCACGTGGATGACTTGACTCACGTGATCAACTACGATTTGCCGGATAGCGTTGAGAACTACGTTCACCGCATCGGTCGGACAGGTCGTGCTGGCAAAGAGGGCACGGCAATCTCTCTAATTCAACCGTTGGATCGCCGCAAGCTGCGGGACATTGAGCGTCACATTCGCCAAGGTCTAGAGATTCGCTCGATCCCCACGCGGGCTCAAATCGAAGCGCGGTACATTGAGAAGCTACAAACGCAATTGCGTGAGGCGCTGGCAGGTGAGCGGATGGCTTCCTTCTTGCCCATCGTGGCGCAACTGGGTGAAGAGTATGACTCTCACGCGATCGCCGCAGCAGCTCTGCAAATGATTTACGATCGCAGCCGTCCCGCTTGGATGCAAGCTGACACTTACGAAGATATTGTCACTGATGACAAGCCTCGGTTCAACTCTGGATCTAAGCCCAAGCCAGTCAAGAAGGTGATCAAAACTCCTCCTGCGCCTCAGGCATCTGGCTCCAAAAACGGCTAATCTTCTCTGCGTTCAAACATGAATGTCCCTCCCCTGAATCGACCTGATCGGGGGAGTTTTTTTAGCCAACTTTAGCCTCAAAGTTCATCTGAGTTCAGGCAGCTTGATGCAGTGATTGTTGTACCGGAATTTCAATCACGAATTCTGCCCCTTGCTTGGGCGCTGGGTAATAGGACAACCGACCGCCATGCTTCTCCACTACAATTTGGTAGCTAATCGATAGCCCTAGGCCAGTTCCTTTACCAATCGGTTTGGTGGTGAAGAAGGGATCAAATAACTTGGGTTGTAGTGATTCACAGATACCAGGGCCGTTATCACTGATGTGGATCGCAACCCAGTTATCTTCTATAACCTTAGTAGCAATCCGAATTTTACCCGGCTGATCTGCAAATTTAAGAGATGCTTCTCCTGCGGCCACTCGTTGTTGAGCCGCTTCGTCCAACGCATCGATCGCATTAGAGAGAATATTCATGAATACTTGATTCAGTTGGCTGGCATGGCACTCCACGGGCGGCAGTGGGCCATAGTCCTTCACCACTGCGATCGCCAGATATTCTGGTCTGGCTCGTAGACGGTGATGCAAAATCGTTAGTGTGCTATCAATGCCTGCATGAATGTCTACCGCTTTGACTTCTGCCTCATCTATCCGAGAAAAAACCCGCATCGATTTGACAATTTCTTGAATTCGCTGCGCTCCATTGTTCATGGAAGCCAGAAGTTTAATCAGGTCTTGCTCAACAAAGTCCAGATCTATTTCTTGCAGCTTGGTCTGAATTCGGGGGGTGGGTTTGGTGTCTTCTTGGTAAAAACGCAACAGCTCTAGCAAGCCTTGAGTATAGTCTTGAGCATAGGCCAGGTTGCCATGAATAAAGTTCACGGGATTATTGATTTCATGGGCGATCCCAGCCGCCATTTGTCCCAAGCTGGACATTTTCTCGCATTGCACCATTCTGACTTGCATGTGCTGAAGGTCTTGATAGGCTTGGCTAACTTCTGCCACCTTCTGCTCTAGCAACACGTTTTTCTCATCTAATTTGTTAGCGAGATCGTGGAGCCTCAGGTGCAGCTTGACCCACGCCAATACCTCTTCTTGTTGAAAGGGTTTCGTGATGTAATCCACGGCCCCAAGCTGGAAGCCTTCAACTTTATGAGCGGTGTCCGAAAGCGCTGTCATAAAGATGATCGGAACCTGCTGTGTCTCTGGGTTCGCTTGCAGTTGACGGCAGGTTTCAAAACCATCAATTTCTGGCATCATGACGTCCAGCAAAATCAAATCAGGCAGGGCATACTTCACCCGTTCCAAGGCCATCTTGCCCGACTTGGCCGCCCAGACTTCATAGCCCGCTTGGTCAAGCGCATCAGACAGGACACCTAAATTGGCAGAGTTGTCGTCAACAATGAGCACCGTAGCGGCTGGCTGTGCAGAATTCATGGGCCCTACTGATAAGACTGAATAAACGCCAGAATCTTTTCGTCTTGAAATTCCTTGGCTAATTGATGCAACTTTTGGGCAAAGGGACGGTATTTTTGATCCATCTCTTCCAGTGCAACTGCCTGCTTAATAATTCCTTTAAAATTTCCTTTCATTGCCAGCTCATACAGCGTTTCCATCTCGGCTGTGGGCGGCGCAACTAATTCAATGATGTTTGATTCTACTGGATTGAAAGGTTCTGCCTCTTCGTAAATCCACTCAAGTTGCAGATGCTTTTGGATTTTTTGCAGTAGCTCGATCGCTTGAATCGGCTTGGGTAAGAAGTCATTGCCTCCTGCTTCGATGCTGCGATGTTGATCAGTCTCAAACACACTAGCCGAGGAGACGATAATTACAATATCCGAGCAGGTTTCCGATTCTCGAATTTGCTTGATTAAGCCAAAGCCATCCAGTTCGGGCATTAGAAGATCAGTGATCACTAAATCGGGCTGATGTTCTAAAACTTTGTGCCAGCCATCCTGACCATCGATCGCCTCAACCACCTCAAAACCAATGGGACTCAACAGATTGTTGACAACTGAGCGATTGGCCCATTTATCATCCACCACAACGACCTTAGGTTGACGATCTTTGATCCCCACGATTTGCCCATGCAGATCAGTTTGAGCAGTTTTGACCCACTCTTCAGCGGCAGGCAGACTAACATCGAACCAGAAAATACTACCCACCCCGATTTCACTCTGAACTTGGATCGCGCTATCCATTAAACTGACAATTTTGTGGCTGATGGCGAGTCCGAGTCCAGTGCCTTCAGTCTGCCGTCTGGTGTCTCCGACTTGCTCAAAGGGTTGGAAAATCGCTTGGAGTTTATCGGGTTCAATGCCAATGCCTGTGTCTCGCACTTCAAAGCGAATTTTGTCTGCGGCGGCATAACTGACGGTAAAGGAAACACTGCCTTTGTCAGTAAACTTGATGGCATTGCTGAGTAAGTTGATCAGAACTTGTCGCAAGCGTTTTTCATCAGCTCGAATGCCGATGGGCAATTCCGAGGCAAGCTGATACTGAAACTGCACGTCTTTGAGTTCGGCCCGAATCCGGCACATTTCAGCCACACCCTGAAGGAAAGCAGGGAAGTGAAAATCCGTGGGCATGAGTTCCACTTTCTGCGCTTCGATTTTGGAGAGGTCTAGGATGTCATTAATTAAGGTGAGCAAATGCGAAGCACATTGATAAATCACATCAATTCGCGATCGCTCCTCGCTATCCAACAGCTTCGATCGCTGCAAGATTTGGGCATACCCCATGATGCCGTTGAGGGGTGTGCGTAGCTCGTGACTCATGTTGGCGAGAAATTCACTCTTGGCGTGGCTGGCTGCTTCTGCCGCTTCTTTGGCTTGAGCTAGAGCGATTTCAGCTTGTTTGCGCTGGGTGATGTTTTCGCTAAACATAATGATGCCGCCGATTTCGTTGCGAGCATCTTGCCAGGGGTGAATCGCCCAGCGGACCCACTCCACGGAGCCATCTTCGCGAGGGAAGGGGTCTTCATCTCGTTTCGCGATCGCACCTGCTAGGCACTGCTGATGAATTTGCCGCCATTCCTCGGAAATATCGGGAAAAGCTTCGTAGTGAGAACACCCAATAATGTCAGAGGTCAGGTTGAATTCTTCTAGCCATCTGCGACTGGCTGAGAGATAACGCATGTTTTGGTCAAACATGACGATCGAAATCGGCGCGTACTCGATAAACTGGCGCAACCGAGCTTCATTTTCTTGCAGGGCAATTTCAGCTTGTTTGCGATCGGTAATATCTGTATTGGCTCCAATCCATTCCCGGATCGTGCCATCTGGTTCTACGATCGGGACGGCGCGGCAACTCACATAGCGATACTCTCCGTCATAGCGTCGCATACGGAAATCCACTTTGTAGAGCGATCGACTCGCAACAGCAGCTGACCAGACTTCAGCCACGTGAGCACTGTCTTCGGGATGGATGGTACTGATCCAACCCCAGCCCCTATATTGCTCAAAGGATTGCCCTGTAAAAGCGCTCCAAGTTGGCTGCTCCGTCACCAGTTCACCCGCAGCATTGGTCTGCCAAACAATCTGGGCACTGGCTTCCATCAGCGATCGGAACCGTTCCTCGCTTTGTTTCAAGGCAATTTCTGCCTGTTCCCGCTCCAGTTCACTCCGCTTGCGCTCGTCAATATCGGTGCAAGTTCCGACCCATTCACGGGTACTACCATCGTGATGGAAAACAGGGATACCTTTGGCAGCCAGATAGCGATAACTCCCCTCTGCTGTGCGTACTCGATATTCTGCTTCATACAAGCTTTTGCTCGCGATCGCCTGCTGCCAAACTTGCGCGGTTGGCTTACGGTCTTCGGGATGTAGCGCATTCAACCAACCCAAATTCGCCGTTTCTGCGGCAGTCTGTCCCGTAAAGGCCCTCCAGGATGTTGCATCAGTGAGTTCCCCCTGAGCATCCACCGTCCAAACAATGTGCGAGGTTGCCGATAGAAAGGCGCTACAACGCTCTTGCTTGAGCGAAAGTTCCACTTGGTTCAAGGCGATCGCTAAGAGATCCACAATTCCTTGCACATGCTCAATCTCTTGATCCAGCCACGGGCGCAAACCACTCCAGTGAGCACAGTTCAAGACTGCGATCGTGCCAGAGTTGGTTCGCACGGGCAGCACGAGTTTCGATCGAATTCCTAACCTACCCAACACCGCTTGCAGGGGTAGCTCTAAAGTCTCGACGTGATCAACACGCAGAAATGCTTGATTGCGGCAAGTTTCTGTGAGCAGTTCCCCAACGGCTGCGGGATACCAACCCAGCCCACTCGGTGCTTGGGGCAACTTCGCTTCTTGGACGACTTCCCAACCAGGCACATCAGCATAAGGACGATACCAAGCAAAATGGCAAGCATCAACTTGGAGTTGCGATCGCAGTGCACCCAACACTTCTGGCAAAAGAGTATCCAGATCGACGGCAGCTCGAATTTGCCGAGTGATGTGCTGTTCCAGCCGCTGCCATTGGTGAGCCTCCTGCAAGCTCTCCTGTGCCTGTTGCAAGGTAGCAGTCCTTTCTTCTAAGAGTTGTTCGAGGGTGACGCTTATGTTTCCTGCTGATTCAACCGTGTGAGAACTGTCGGAGGGAAGTTGGCTCATGGGTTTCGATCCCTGAGTTGTGAGCACCTACGTAATAGACGTGCTTTTTGTTGCCATACTGAAAGCATTAAATTTGCCTTGGCGTGCCAACTAAATAGCTCAGCAACAAGGGTTCCCAATTGAAGCCGCCAAGTAACAAACTGAAGAGTTGGCAGCGATGCGTGATGATTTAAACTAATCCATCCCAGGACTAGAGTTACTTCCCTAAACGAGCTACCATTTCAGTCCGAGTCGAAACGTTGAGCTTGCGAAACATGCGTTTCAGAGCTTGCTTCACAGTGTTCTGAGTAATCCAAAGCTTTTCACCGATCTCGGCGTTGGTGAGTCCTTGCGCCACTAATTCCGCAATTTGTTGTTCGCGTTCCGTGAGGCGATCGCTAATCGAGGGCTGCAAAGGGGATGGAGTTTGAGGGCGGAGAGCTGCCAAACGGGCGGACAGGTGTAAGCACAAACCGCTCAAGCTAGCTAAATCTTGCATGTTAAACGCGGGAGCATCGCTGGCACGGGTAAAGTAAGCGCCGCCAATTAAGCGCCCGTGATTCACGATCGGCCCCATCATCACATGCTCTTGGTCGTAATAGGCATAGCAATTTTGGTACAACTCCGATTCTTTCCAATCATCGCCAGCAAACACCACTCCTTCATGGGCAGGGGCGTGGTGCTCAAACACATAGCGCAACACGGGATCAGTACTGCGGCCAATTTTCTCGTAGCGCTGCACAAAGGCATCGACATTTGGTCCGCCTTGAATATCGACTTCTACCGCTTGCGATTCCTGATTCAGCAAGCACAAACCCCAACATTCGGCATCAAAATATTCCCCCGCTTCTTGCATAAACAGCAAGCGGAGAGCTTGTTCATCCGGGGCAGCGGCGATCGCTTGAAAAAAGTGATGGGGAGATTTGCCCATTAATCAAGGTGTACCCACTTGAGGTCTATACAGTCTGGGTGGCTGACTTCTATCTTAAGAATAAGAAACAAAAGCAGAAGACGAAGGAAAGACGCATGACAGTCGCGCAAGTATCCGCTCAAGAGCTTTTTAGAGCTGCTTACGAAAACCGCTATACCTGGGACAAGAGCTTCCCTGGTTATACCGCTGATGTCACCTTGAAGCATGACGGTCAGGTATTTACTGGCAAAGCGCGAGTTAGCGCTAACTTTAAGCCTGAAGTCGAAGGGGTTGAGAACGAGGACGCGAAGCAGGCCATTCACGGTCAATTGTTTGAAGTCTCAATTCACCGGGTTCGTCGCACCTTTGAAGAAACTCACGGCAAAAATAGCTTCTCCTATGGCAACACCGACGAGACAGGTGCTGTGGAAATCTTGATGAGTGGTAAGGCAGAAGGCGATCGCTACAAGGTTCGCGATAACGAGGTGTGCTTGGTTCACCGCCATATTCACGGCGTTGTGGTCACGATCAACACCTTCAGCAGCCACGACACGGGTGAAGGCTACCTGTCTCACCGTTATGACTCGGTTTACCACGATCCCCAAACAGGGGAGCAAAAGGGTGGCAAGAGCTTGTTTGAAGATGAATACGAGAAGGTGGGCAACTTCTACATCTTGAGCCGTCGGGCAATTTCTACCGAAACCGATGGTCAAACTTCTACACAGGAGTTCCTCTTCTCGAATATTCAATTGTTGGAACCCAACGCTGCTTAAGCCTTTAGTCGTTAGGCATTCATAGGATGATCAAGGCGATCGCTTTCTTCCAAACACCAGGAGAGGGCGATCGCCTTTACAAGTTTTTGGCCTTACGAAATTCCTCGACCACTTGCTTCACATCGCGGCGATCGCCATCCACTTCGTAGTTGAGGCGGCGCATTTCAGTTTCAGAAATTTTGCCAGCCAGTCCCTGCAAGATTGGACGTAGTTCGGGATGTTTTTGTAGCGTTTCCTGGCGCACCACAGGCGCAGCTTCGTAGGGTGGGAAATATCGCTTATCGTCTTGCAGCACTACTAAG
>DATNPE010000088.1:0-3349 GCA_036703355.1 Allocoleopsis sp.
GAGTTGCTGACATGAAACTACGAGAATTACTAGCAGCCGTACCAGGCATTACGCAACCACCCAGTCATTCCGCATTGGAATCCGAAGTAAAAGGGTTAACCACCAACTCTCTGGCTTGCCAACCGGGAGACTTATTTATCGGTATGCCCGGAACCCGTGTCGATGGTGGTGAATTTTGGCCCAGCGCGATCGCCTCTGGTGCCGTCGCAGCCCTAGTCTCACCCACCGCTGCCCAGAAGCGACCCCACACCGACACAGAAGCCGCTTGCGTCATCCCCGCTGATGACATGGTGCAAGCTTGTGCCCAAGTAGCTGCCGCCTTTTACGATTACCCTGCCCAAAAACTGCAACTGGTCGGCGTCACAGGAACCAACGGCAAAACCACCACCACCCATCTGATCGAATTCCTGCTCAACCAGGCAGCACCCTCCACGGCTTTATTCGGCACCCTCTATGCTCGCTGGCCCGGATACCAGAAAACAGCAGCCCACACCACACCCTTCGCCATTGACCTGCAACAGAACCTGGCAGCAGCAGTAGCAGCAGATTGTGAATATGGCGTCATGGAAGTTAGCTCACATGCCTTGGCTCAAGGACGAGTCTTAGGCTGTGGCTTTGAAGTGGCCGTCTTCACCAACCTCACCCAAGACCACCTAGACTACCACCGCGACTTAGAAGATTACTTCGCCGCCAAAGCCCTCCTATTTAGCCCTAACTACCTCAAAGGTCGCGCCATCATTAATTTGGATGATGCCTACGGACGGCGCTTAATTGACCAACTACCTGCCGAGCAAGTCTGGAGCTACAGCACCCAAGACTCCAGTGCTAACCTCTGGACCAGCGACCTCATCTACGCAGCCAACGGCGTCAGCGGCACCCTCCACACTCCCAAAGGAGACATTGCCTTCCGATCGCCCTTAGTTGGTCAATTTAACTTAGCGAACCTGCTCGCTGCCGTCGGCACCGCACTCCATTTGGGTCTAGATCTAGAGACCACTGTTGCCGCTCTGCCCCAGTTTTCTGGTGTACCTGGACGCATGGAGCGAGTCCAAATCAATGCTGAGCAAGACATCAGCGTGATTGTGGACTATGCCCACACCCCAGATAGCTTAGAGAACTTGCTCAAAGCCGCTCGCCCCTTCATCAAACAACGGATGATTTGTGTGTTTGGTTGTGGCGGCGATCGCGATCGCACCAAGCGGCCTCAAATGGGCAAAATTGCCGCTGAGCTAGCTGACCTCGCGATTGTTACCTCCGACAACCCCCGCACTGAAGAGCCAAAACGAATTTTAGAAGACATCCTGGCGGGAATCCCTGCCACCACGAACCCGCTAGTGATTTGCGATCGCGCCGAAGCCATTCGGACCGCCATTCTGCAAGCACAACCCGGAGATGGTGTCCTAATTGCAGGCAAAGGCCACGAAGACTACCAAATTCTTGGTACCGAGAAAATCCACTTCGACGATCGCGAACAAGCCAGAGCCGCTCTAGAACTGCGGTAAAAACTAGGTTCAAAGCGTTTTGAGGATTGCACTTGAGCGATCGCCTTCACTAGCTTGAGGGACGAATCTTCTGGGGCGGGCAGCCGTTCGCCCCCACATTGTCGTGCTGAATCTGTAGCATAGTTTTCAAATCTACGCTCAGAAATGTTGCGAAAGAATGCGAGTAGGTGGCAATTTTTGCGAATAGTCAGTAGATCTGAAAGGAGACCTGGTTTCAGTTCAACCGAATCGGTTGGGTGTTAAGCTGCTGTCACTTTCTTCATACCCCATGAGCTCATCTATTACTCAAGACGTTTCGCTCTACGAACTTGCCCTCCACTCCGAAGAGTCCCTCGCTCCTTTGCAAGTCAGCCCTGCGACTCTTAAGTCAATTGTGAGTTCTGCGATTGACGTTCTGATCGAGCAGAAATTGCCAGCCACCCTCTGGATTAAGTTACCTCGCGACGACGTTTGGCAGGCCGAAATTAAGCGCTACTGCGAATCCGCTCAAGCTCCGCACACCCTGTACCTCTTCAAAACTGCCAGAGAAGAAGCCCTCAATTCCACCGCGATCGCCAACGGCAATGGCGAGGGACATTCCAAGCCAAATTTGCTCAGAAACACTGAAGAAATCGTTGATTTTGCAGCTGCCACCCACTCATCCTCAGCGGTCGTCAGCTTACAGCTAGCCAGCGAGAGCCAACTGAAGCGCGAATATTTTGTCTTCTTCCTATCTCCCCAATTTTCTGGCTTAGTTTTAGCGCATCGCCCCCGCTCCTTACGCCCCAGCAAAGCAGAAACCACACCTACCAAAGCTGGAGCCTCCGACAAAACCACCGCAGAAGAAGAAGGCTTAGAGAAAAAACAACCGCTCCTCGCTTGCTGCTCCTTTAACCCAACCACCTTGCAACAAGTATTTGCAGGCATCAAACAAGCTGTTACCGCCAACCAGACACCCCCAGAAGCTGCGATCGCCACTGCCCAATTAGCTAGCAGTTGGGATCACCTTTTACAACAAGGACTTGCCCAAGCAATCGATCCCAACCTGTTCAACCGTTTTCTCACCAAACAAGTCCAACGCCAAGAAGAAGTGTGGCATCGTTCCACCGGGTACCGGAAGCAAGCCGAAGCAGCCGAAGCCCTGCAAGTCCAAAACGAAGAACTGCTCAACGCCCTACGGCTCAAAGACGAATTTCTCAGCACCGTCGGTCAGGAACTCCGCACCCCCCTGACCAACATGAAAACTGCCCTGACCCTGCTTAACTCCCCCAGCCTCAAACCCGCCCAGCGACAACGCTACATGCAAGTCCTGAGCACCGAATGCGATCGCCAAGGCTCCCTGATTGCCAGCCTCCTCGACCTCGTGCAGCTCGATCGCGAAATCGAAAACTCCACCATGCAGCCCGTTGCGCTGGCCGAAATTGTGCCCGGAGTCGTCAGCACCTACCAGCCCCTCGCCCAAGAAAAAGGCATCATGCTGGCCTACACCGTGCCAGAAGACCTCCCTCCCGTCTCCTGCCTCAGCGCTTGGCTCAAACAAATCGTCATTAACCTGCTGCACAACGGCATCAAATTCACCCCCAAAGCAGGCCAAGTTTGGGTCCGCGCCAAACAACAAGGCGACTACATCCAACTAGAATTCCGCGACACAGGCATCGGCATCCCCGCCAGCGAAATCCCCAAAATCTTCGATCGCTTCTACCGCGCCCGCCACGTCGCCGGAGAAGACCCCGGTGGCGCAGGACTGGGCCTCACCATCGTTCAACAAATCCTCCTCCGCTGCGGCGGCTCCATCTCCGTCAAAAGCAAACTCAGTGAAGGCTCAACCTTTAACGTACTGCTACCGATTTATAGAGCGCCGGTGGAAG
>DATNPE010000089.1:0-17195 GCA_036703355.1 Allocoleopsis sp.
AGGCGATACCGAAGTCTTGAACTTGATCAAGGCGCTGGAGCACACCCCCACTGCCCACCGTTGCCATGCAGAACGGGCTTTCCTCCGCGAACTCGAAGGTGGTTGCCAAGTGCCCATTGGCGTTAACACCGTGATTGAAGGTGATTCCCTCACCCTCACTGGGTTAGTCGCCAGCCTAGACGGTCAAACCATCATCAAAGACAGCATCACTGGGCCTGCGACTGAAGCCGATCGCCTAGGTACAGAACTAGCAAAGCGAGCCAAAGAGCAAGGCGCACAAGAAATCTTGGATCAGATTACTGCTGAGATGCGTAGCTAATTGAGTTTTGCCTTGTACTGTAGTGGCACCTCACGTAGGTGCCTTTTTTGTTGAGGGAGGCCGAGAAATGTCGAATAGAGCGCGATCGCCCCTCAGCTTGCTAGAGAGAAAGCGGCATGAGTCGGTATGATGACGTTACTGGCTCAGCCAACTTGCCAATCTGACTCGTTCAGCTAACCATTTCAGGGGATACAGGAATTAACATGCGAATTCTGTTTGTTGCCGCAGAAGCAGCCCCAGTTGCCAAAGTGGGTGGCATGGGCGATGTCGTGGGTGCCCTACCGAAAGTGTTGCGCCAGATGGGCCACGATGTCCGCATTTTTATGCCTTACTACGGCTTCCTGCCAGACAAAATGTCAATTCCAGCAGAGCCAGTTTGGTCGGGCAGCGCCATGTTCCAGACATTTTCTGTCTACGAGAGTGTGCTTCCTGGCACCGACGTACCCCTGTATTTGTTTGGTCATCCTGCCTTCTTACCCCGTAACATCTATGGTGGAGAGGATGAAGATTGGCGGTTCACGCTATTTGCCAATGGAGCCGCTGAGTTTGCTTGGAACTACTGGAAGCCCAATATCATTCATTGCCACGATTGGCATACGGGCATGATCCCGGTGTGGATGCACCAAACTTCTGATATTGGCACCGTGTTCACGATTCACAACCTGGCTTACCAAGGACCGTGGCGCTGGAAGCTAGAGCAAATGACTTGGTGCCCCTGGTACATGCAAGGCCACAATACAATGGCCGCAGCCGTGCAGTATGCCGACAAAGTCACTACAGTGTCGCCCACCTACGCGCAACAAATCCAAACGGCTGCCTACGGAGAAACCCTAGAAGGATTGCTGTCTTTCATCAGTGGCAAGCTGAGCGGCATCGTCAACGGCATTGATATGGACTCGTACAATCCGGAGACTGATAAGTACATTCAGCAAACCTTTAGTGCCGATACGCTCGATCGCCGTCCTGCGAACAAGATTGCACTGCAAGAAGAGGTGGGTTTACAGGTCAACTCTGGAGCCTTCTTGATTGGGATCGTGACCCGACTCGTGGAGCAGAAGGGCATCGACTTAATTATTCAGGTGCTCGATCGCTTCATGTCTTACACGGATTCCCAGTTCATCTTGCTGGGGACGGGCGATCGCTACTACGAAACCCAAATGTGGCAAATCGCTTCGCGCTATCCCGGTCGCATGGCGGCTTACTTGCTCTACAACGATGCCTTAGCCCGCCGCATCTACGCGGGATCAGATGCCTTCTTGATGCCTTCTCGGTTTGAGCCTTGCGGCATTAGCCAAATGCTAGCCTTGCGCTACGGTTGCGTGCCAATTGTGCGCCGGACAGGTGGCTTGGTGGATACCGTCAGTCACCACGACCCGATGAACCACGCCGGGACAGGCTACTGCTTCGATCGCTACGAACCACTAGATCTTTACACCTGCATGGTGCGAGCTTGGGAAGGCTTCCGTTTCAAACCGCAATGGCAGGAAATGCAGCAACGCGGTATGCACACCGACTTTAGCTGGGATAAGTCTGCGAAGGAGTACGTTAAGCTCTACAACGAGATCATGGGCCTTCCCAACGAAGCTCCAGAACCAGCAAAGCAACTAGAAGGTGTGCATTAATCAGCGATTTTGAGCGCGAAATTCCGCCGGAGTCAGGCGCATGGGTTGGTCAGGGTTCCAAATGCCCACCCCCATGAGTCTGGCTTTTTCTTGGGCACGCTTTAAGCGCTGGTCGTACTTGGTGTTGGGCGATCGCGGTACTGCCAAAGCATAGCCCGCCTCTACCAGTTGTTCGTTTAGTAGCTTGCCATCTCGCCACACATAAGCCAGCGTCCGGTCATAGCGATCGCGGGGTTCTTGACCCAACTCCAACAACACAGGCTGATTGCCGATCAGACGCTCTAGTTGTTGCTTCGCTGCCGCTCCCCAAGGTTGCTGGGCCAAATCTGGCGCATCAATCCCAATCAAGCGCACTCGCTCTGGCGCACCCGGAGCACGATTAGTAGGGCTGATTTCAATTACTTGTCCACTGGCGACCTGCTCCACTTTCACGGTGATGCCTGAAGCTTGCATCGGGCTTCGGCAGGCGGTCAGGGAGACGACTAGAAACCAGAGGCCGCAAACCGCTCCCAATCTTTGCCAGTATCGCCAGCTCCAAAAGCGCGATCGCCTTTTAGCTTCGCTGATTCTCAATCCAAAATCCAAAATCTAAAATCCCAAATCAACTCGACTAGTCTTCATCCAAAGGCAAACCCACCTTGATCCTGCCCTTGCCAAAGTAGCGACCAAATTGCAGCTCGTAGACTTCATCTTCGTCCTGAGTTTCTACCTCCAAGTCGGAGCGGGGGTAGCTGACACACAGCAAGGCATAACCGCGATCGCGCAAGTGCGGAGATAGACCCACTGCTTCGGGTTGCGCCAATTCACCAGACATCACCCGCACCGCACAACTGGTACAAGCACCATTGCGGCAGGCAAAGGGTAGCTCAACGCCTTGGTTTTCAGCGCTGTGCAGGATATAGCGGTCTTCGGGTACCTGGACGGTATGCTCAGTACCTTTTTGGCGGTAGTGGATGCGGACAGAGTAGGAACGGGTCATGGATCTCAAAGCGTGACGCTGCAATCAAGGATAGCTCCATCCAGACAGCAGAGAGTTCACCTAGGCAACTCAGTACTACCGTAGCGATGGCCTCTCTACTACTGTGCCAGCTTTTGGCGATCGCTGAGACAAATCTAGGCGTTTAACACTGATAAATCCGTTTTTTCGAATAAAGATTTTTGATATGAGTTTTGACGGTATTGAGGCTAACTTGCAGTGTTTGGGCGATCTCCTGGTAGGTATATTCCTGTTTCAGCAGTAGCCAGATCTCAGCTTCTCGCTTGGTCAGCTCCAGTTGGGTTTGCACCAGTTGCAGTTCTTCTTCGAGGATGGCTTGGCGATCTTGCAGCACCAGTAAGATGGCTTGCTCTAGGTCCGCAGCAGCAGTGGGCGTTCCAGAATTCGGCAATCCTTTCAGCCAACGGGCCGAAACTTGCAGCCTCATCGTTGGTTCAATTTGGTAGTCTGCCAGAATGACTGGAGTTTCTGGACAGTTACGACGCAGGAAAAGGCGACAAAAAGTTTCTAGCTCCTCTGGTAATGGGGAGCGTGTAGAGGGAAACCAACGGCAGAGTTCTACCGCGCGTGGATTCCAATAAATTAACTGGAGGGTGGGAGAGACAACAATGAAGCCTTGGCCTAAGGAATTCAAAACTGCATTCAAGAGAGCCAAATCTAGCCGAGCGACCTGCTGCTCTACACTACTCACAAGCGATCGCCCTTGATCGGCTCCTGGTAATTCATCAGATGGTCGTGAAAATGGGTTGCTCGTTTGAGCCTTCGAGTTCAAAGCTTTTCCTCCAAGCCGAAATAGGGGTTGAACTCAACTCCTAGAAATAGATTCAGAGCAATCGTTGGGTGAATAGTGGCAAATGGAAGAGAGCGGTGTTGCTAGCGTCAGTAAGACTATTGCCGTTAGTAACAGCGGGTTTCTATAGGCGATTGGCTGGCTGCCTATGAGAGGTTAGCTTCCAAGGTGGGTGATATAAATTACATTAGCGGATGCAGATTTTGGATAGTAGCGGTAAAGGTCAGATAAAAGTCAGATCTAGGTCAGTAAAATTGGATCTCAAAATTTTATTTGCCAAAGACTCGTCAAAACCTGGGCACTTCTGGTATTATTTGTTAAGATAGAAAGCCTGTGCTGAAAAGTCTTGCAAGATTGGCAGTACAGACCCCTGGAGAGATGGCCGAGTGGTTGAAGGCGCAGCACTGGAAATGCTGTTAGGGGGCAACTTCTACGAGGGTTCGAATCCCTCTCTCTCCGTTCCCCAAATAAACTTCGAGTTTCTAGCAGTAGGTTGCTGAGATTGCTAGCTTAGGCGATCGCAAATCTAAGTTCTTAGGATTTAACTCCTGACAGCGCTTCTTAACGCTTCAATACTCGATAAGGAACCGCTTGACGCTTCTCTGGAATTACGCTGATTGTGCCATCTGCTTCCATATAAGCTGCCTTAACATCAGCAACTGACTCAATTCCTTGTTGACGGAGTTGGCTCATCAGTTCGTCTTCGGTAATCAGTTCTCGGCGCATGTTCCGCCGTTGCAGATGCCCCTGCTTGACTAACAGTAACGGCGGTGGATTGAGGAATTGTTGCACCACGGGAAAGCGAAAGCCTAACCAATTGAGGGCATAGCTCCAAAAAATGACTGAGCCAATCAGAACTGCCCCTTCTGTGATGGAAGTATAGTCTCTTGCCATCGCATTTTGAGCTGCCTCAGCAAACAACACAACTACTAACAAATCTGTAATGGCGAGGCTACCCAACTGACGACTGGGGAGTGAGCGGAGAATGGCAAATAACACTAAATAAACGAGTGAACCTCTGATAAAAAGTTCAACCAAGGAGAGATTTGGAACAAACAGTTCTCGCCACTCAACGCTGAATAAGGAACTCATTGGAGCTCACGCCTACTCGCTGCTTTGTTGCCACACCATTGAGGAAATCCAAGATGATGCTGCTGGATTTTTCCACTAAAAATAAATTCCATTCATGGTATCCCTCCTCCACCACAACTAGCTCTGCCTGAGGGATATAACTGAGAAACTCTTGAGCTATATTCATTGGCGTTGTGAGATCGTGACCACCCCATAGAAGCAGGCAGGGTGCTTGAATTTGGGATAACAACGGTCTCAGATCTGCTTCTAGAGCAACATTCAGTGTCTCAAACACATTCTGAAAGTTAAATAAGCAGTTGTAAGCAAAGGCTTGGAAGATCTGCTGAAGTTGGGGAAAGCGAGCGTGAAACATCTGGGCTGACATCTCCACCAAACGGCGGGGCAAGACTGTGGGGATGGTGCCAGAAGGGATGCCCGTGCTATCGATTAAAACCAAGCTTTTGACTACCACTGGAAGTGTGGCTGCAAGCTGAGCCGAAATCCCACCTCCCAAGGAGTGCCCAATGAGATGCACTTGGTCTAAGTTGAGGGTATTAATAAAATCGATCAGAAATCGGGTGTAGTCGTCGTAGTTCCAGACTGCTTGAGGCCCAGTAGAAACGCCTAAGTTAGGGAGATAGGGAGCGATGACTCGATGATGTTGGCAGAGGAGGCTGAGCAGTTCTCGGTAAGGTTCTACAGAAACGCCCCAACCGTGCACAAACAAGATCGGTGCCTCACTCGTCATCGGCCCTCCGACCAAATAGGAAACGTTGCAGCCAGCAAAGTAGATTTTCTTTTCAACTAACTGTGTCTTCACGCCATACTCCTTATTGGTGTAACTCCATCACAATTTGGCTCCTGCTCCCTAACGCCATATCGGGAAAGTGAGCGATCGCGCTTCTCCTTCTAGTTCGACAGGTTTTTACTGACTTACCCTGATTCTGAATCTGGGGCAGGGGTATCAACTCGCTTCAGCAGCGCCCGCAGCAGCACCATGCCCACGCCTAAAGTTTTGTAGCCCACGGTTTCAAACAGCACTGTGATTTTGTCGCCTTCATAGCGCATCACCGTTCCTTCACCCCAGCTTTTATGCACAACTCGACTGTTAATGGGAAACGGTTGATGACCTGTTGCGGCAGCATCGTTCGTGCCTGCTTTGCAGTTATCACAGTGATCACAGGGTTCTGAGAGGTCTTCACCAAAATAGTTGAGCAAGAAACGACGGCGACAAACTCGCACTTCGGCATACCCTCGCATCATTTCGATACGCGATCGCACAAACTGTTGGCGACGATCTTGCAGGCGTACCACTTCCTTGATGGCTTCCTCTAAATCCGGAGGCTGTTCATTTGGCACGACTTCTCCCGTGGGCAGCGTCTCTACCACACCCACTTCTTCCAATCGATTGATCGCGGTTTTGAACTTGGAGCGCGAGAGGTTGGTAGTTTCCTTTAAGTCACGGGGGGCGATCGGTTCTTCTAGTTCTTGCACCACTTGCACCACCTGTTCCACATCCTCAGCCTCAATTTTGCCTCCGCTGGCAAAAAAGCGTCGCAAGTTAAAGTCTTCGGGGTTGTAGAACAAAATTGCTTGAGCAGGTTCTCCGTCGCGTCCTGCCCGCCCGATCTCCTGGTAATACGAGTCGAGAGAATCGCTGATGTCGTAGTGGAAGACAAAGCGGACGTTGGGTTTATCCACGCCCATGCCAAACGCGGTGGTTGCCACAATCACTTCAACTGTGTCATCCATAAAAGCTCGATAGGCGGCTTCGCGATCTACGGGAGATTTTCCAGCGTGGTAGGCAATCGCCCTAACTTCCCGTTCTTCTAAGGCGGCTGCAACCTCTTCGGCGCGTTTGCGGGTGGCCACATAAACGATGCCTGGTTTCTCAGACCGAACCACGCGATCTAGCAGTGCTTCCTGTTTCTCAACAGTATCTTCGTAGCGCTCTACTGCTAGCCGAATATTGGGGCGATCGAACCCTTGCACCACCACCTTGGGCTGCTGCATACCCAGACGCTCGACAATTTCCTCACGCACCGGAGGAGCGGCAGTCGCAGTCAGTGCCAAAACCAGGGGATGTCCTAAAGCTTCAATCACCGTACCCAGACGCAAGTAATCGGGCCGAAAATCATGCCCCCACTCACTGATGCAATGGGCTTCATCCACGACAAACAGAGAAGGCGCGGCGGCTTGCAAGCGCTCTAGGACTTCCTCGTTGAACTGCTCCGGGGCCAGAAACAGAAATTCTAAATTTGATTCAGCCAGATTGGTGAAGGCGGCTTCCCGCTCAGCATTGGAGATGGTGGAGTTAACAACCGCAACTTCTCCCACATTTTGAGCTTCGATCGCCTCGCGTTGGTCTTGTTGCAAAGCCAGTAATGGCGAAACGACAACAGTGGCTCCAGGAATCAACGAACCCGCCAGTTGGTAGATTGCCGATTTCCCAGAACCTGTGGGCATCACTGCCAGCGTGTCTTGTCCTGCCAGGAGGGCAGCGATCGCCTCAGCCTGACCAGGACGGAGTTGGTCATAGCCAAGGTGCGCTTGGGCAATTTGCTGAATTTGCTGTTTGGTTTTGCGCTGTTTCGCCATGATCGTCACTCCGCCCTCATTTCGCTGCTGGTTTAGATTTCGTTGCCCCAGCCTAGAAGGGCAGCGGCTCCTAAGACTGCGGTGGCGGCGATCGCACCCCAAGTCACAGTGGGATGGGTATCGAGCCAGGTGGTCAAGCTAGGTTGCGTGGGAAACTCACCATTGACTTGGTCGTAGCCCGAAATCGGCTCATACAAATTGTCTGGAGCATCCTCAGACTTGGGTTTATCCGTGCGCTGAGCCTCAAAGCCACTTCTCAACATGTAGGCATCTACCAGTTGAGGAGAGAGTCGTTGCATGAGGGCGATCGCTTTACCTGCATCACCCACCACAATGTCTCGCGTGGGATGCTCGGCCACATAGAGAATCACTTTCGCCACATCCGCAGGCGCGTAGAGCGGTGGTGCTCCCATAGGCTTCACGCCCAGCTTGGTGCGAGCTTTGTCGAAGAAAGGTGTGTTGATCGAGGCAGGCTGCACCTCCGTGACACTGACAGGCACTTTGTCGTGCATCAACTCCACCCGCAGCGACTCCAGGAAACCGTTAATCCCATGTTTGGAAGCGGCATAGGCACTTTGCAGCGGCAGCGCTCGGATCGCTTCTACCGAGGAAACATGAATTAACGCGCCTCGTCCTTCTCGCTTCAGGTGCGGTAAAGCCACCATTGCCCCAAACACTTGCCCCATCAAGTTGACATCAATGATTTGCTTAAACTCTTCTGGGGTGGTTTGCTCAAAAGAGGCATAGAGTTCTACTGCCGCCAGATGCACCCAGGTGTCGAGACGACCATACTGCTGAATTGCTTGGTCTGCGATCGCCTGGACTTGCTTAAAGTCCCGCACATCGGCAGCGATCGCGGTGGCTTCTCCGCCTGCTTGGCGAATCTCTTCTACCAAGGAATCTAATCCTGCTTGGTTGCGGGCAGAAACAACGACTTTAGCCCCTTCGCGAGCAAATTGCAGCGCTGTTTCTCGGCCAATCCCGCTAGAAGCGCCGACGATCGCAACCACCTGCTGGTTGATCGGCTTGAGTTGCATGATTAAGAACTCCTTGAGTAGTTTCCTTTAAATGAAGAGGGAGATGATTTTTGGGGTAGTACATTGGTTGACCTCTCCCCAACCCCTCTCCTACAGAAGAGGGGCTACGAGTAGAAGTGATGAATCTTTCTTCCCTTCCCTGGTAGGGAAGGGGCTGGGGGTTAGGTCATTCTCATTAAGGTTGCTGTGAATTATTCAGCATTCCTGTCGCTAGCAACGCCAGTGCTCCCACTGCTACGGTTCCTGCTACGGCGCTCCAGGCAAAAGGCGATCGCATGGCTAACCAGTCAGAAACGCTGGGAATGACTAAGTTGCCAAAGTCCCCATCCACCCGATTCAAGCTCTCTGTGGGAATGGGGGCAAACACATTATCAGGAGAATCTTCTGATTTTGGATCTGTGGTGTGCTGTCCTGGAATACCTACAACTGTCAAGATGGCATCTACGAGTGGGGGAGAGAACCGCTGCACCACATCTAGAATGCGGCCCACATCTCCCACAATAAAGTCGCGGGTGGGATGCTCAGCCACATAGAGAATGGCATCTGCAACCAGGCGCGGATCATAGTAGGGAGGAATTCCGGTTGGTTTTACGCCTAATTTGGTTCTCACCTTGTTGTAGTAAGGGGTGTTGATCACCGAGGGCAGAATACTGGTGACGCTGATGGGGATTCCTTCGTGTTGCAGTTCTACCCGTAGAGACTCCAACATGCCTTGGAGAGCGTGTTTGGCCGCGCAATAGGGACTTTGCAGTGGCAGACTGCGCCGACCTTCCATAGAGGAGATATGAATCAAAGTGCCACGGCCTTCTTGCTTCAGATACGGTAAAGCTGCCTTGGCTCCATAGATTTGCCCCATGAGGTTGACATCAATCACCCGCTGGAATTCTTCGGGCGTGATCCGCTCAAAGCGAGCTAATACACCAGTGGCAGCAGCATGAACCCAGGTATCCAGACGGCCAAATCGTTCTACAGCGGTATCCGCGATCCCCTGGACTTGTGACATATCTGCCACATCTGCGACCACTGCGATCGCCTCCCCACCTGCTCGTTGGATCTCTGCTACCAGAGAGTCCAGTCCAGACTGGGTACGAGCCGCAACCACGACTTTGGCTCCTCGCTGAGCAAATCGGAGGGCAGCTTCCCGACCGATGCCACTAGACGCACCGACGACCGCGACGACTTGCTGGTTAATTGGCTTAAGTTGCATCACCCCTATATCCTTTTATGGCTGCAAAATTGCAGAGATTATTCTTGATGTCGGTTTTGATAGTCCTCAGAGGAGGCGGGATCTAAGTCCCAACGATGTTCGTCACGCTGAGCAAATTTATCGTTGCCGTAGTAATCTTCGCGATCGCGCATTTCTGTGCCCATCGCAGCACCCAAGTCATCCACGATATCTTGGTCAGGCGTGGCAACAGTGCCACCCACCATTTCTTCGCCTTCCATATGCATGGTCCAGGCAGCATCTACATCACCACCGCTCAGTTCTGGACTGGTGGCGTTGTATTCCTGCCTGCGGTTGTACATCGTGCGCCCACCAGTCGTCCAACCCGGTTGGTCTTTGACACCAGTACCGTAGGACTCTGTAACTTCCTGGGGCACGTCATCATCGGCGATCGCTTCTGGACCCTCTGCTTCGTCGCTAAACAACGCGGGATTTGTATCGGTATATTCGTTGGTCTCTGGTGCATCCACATGTTGGCTCGCATTCAGCCCTGGTTCCGGATTGACACCAGATGAGGTTCGGTTAGCCATTGCCCTGCCTCTCTGTTTTGTAACTTAAAATTTTTAGTCTTATAGTTGCCAAGGTAACGGAGATCAACTTGCTCTCACTCCACAAATAGACAGAAACGTAGAGGTGCTAGTTAGCTGCATCGGATGAGACTGCCACTGTTCTGGCTATTTGGGCCTCTGCAATTGGGTAGAAGTAGGAAGTCGGTCACATTTCGTAGCTTTGAGATCTATCTGTAGGGCGAGGAGAGTCGTCTGGAGCGGACGTACGCTGAAGCGTGCTCAAATGCAGTACTGCGGGTCCAACCGCTGTATCAAAACCCAGGTGTCTAACCCAGGAGGAATCGCGTATCTCATCACCTTATTGAAATTTGAATCAGTACGCAGGAGAGCAAACCATGAAACATGATGAATTTGTCAAACATGTGCAAAGTGCTGCTCAACTCGACTCTCGCGACCAGGCAGAACGGGCAATTCAGGCGACGCTGAAAACCTTAGCTGAGCGCATTGTCGGAGATGAAGCCAAAGATTTAGCGTCTCAACTACCACCAGAGATTGGGAGTTATTTGCGAGGTCACGAAGGAGAAAATGGGGGATTCTTTAGCTTGAAGGAATTCTACCAGCGCATTAGCGATCGCGAAGGTGTTCCTCCAACTGACGCAGCCATTCATGCGCGGGCCGTCTTTAGTGTAGTTCGTGCGGCTGTGGAACCAGGTGAATTTGCCGATGTTCAAGCGAATCTCTCCTCTGACTACAGCGACTTATTTGCTCCTCAACCTTAACCTCTACCTCATCGCCCAGAACCACCCTAGCAGTTAGTTATACGGGATGCAGTCATGGTATCTGATTACTCCAAAAATGGTACGCCAACAGCTTCTAGACGAGTTGCCATTCTGATCGAAAACGGCGTTGAAGATTCAGAATTTCAAGTGCCCTATACCGCTCTGAAAAAAGCTGGAGCTGAAGTCGTAGTGCTCGGTTCCCGGATGAATGAGCAGTACAAAGGCAAGCAAGGCAAAGTGTCGCAGGAAGCCGATGGTACTACCACAGAAGCCCGTGCCGCTGACTTTGATGCTGTGATTATCCCCGGTGGCATGGCTCCCGACAAAATGCGGACCAATATGAAAACGGTGCGCTTTGTCCAAGAGGCGATCGCCCAAAACAAGCTCGTCGCAGCGGTATGTCACGGCTCTCAAGTGTTGATTGAGGGAGACTTACTGCAAGGTCGCACTGCTACTGGTTTCCGAGCCATTCGCAAAGATATGCAGAATGCAGGAGCCAGCTATGTGGATGAACCGTTGGTAGAAGATGGCAATCTCCTCACTTCGCGTCGTCCAGGCGACTTGCCGATCTTTGTTACCGCTATCTTGACGCGGCTGGGCTTGAGCATTCCAGAGACGACTTTGCCTGATGTCAGCGATCGCGATGCAGGCTGGTGGAAGCTGGGCGAAGAGTGGGGTGG
This sequence comes from Allocoleopsis sp., assembly GCA_036703355.1. GTDB lineage: Bacteria > Cyanobacteriota > Cyanobacteriia > FACHB-46 > FACHB-46 > Trichocoleus. Next base: position 11,628 of record DATNPE010000089.1, read on the forward strand.
CTCCAGCAAGCAAGACATTGTGGGTGCCATCAACACAGCGATCGCCGGAGAGCGCTATGGCTTGGAAGCCTTCCAGCAGTATGCCGAAAAAACCAACGATGGTGAGCTGCGTTCTGTCTTCCAAAATATCTGTGCAGCCAAGCAAAAACATATTGAGAGATTAGAAGAAAGATTGCGGCTGTTTGGAGAGCAAGAATCTCTACAAGCAGTTGCCAGCGGTACGTTAGCCACTCTCAAAGGTTGGTTGCAAACCCGCAGCGATGATGTGTCGATCTTACGGCGGGCCTTGGGTGACTTGCAAACCGGAGTGGTAGACACCTACGCTCTACGGAACAAACTCACAGACCCTACCACTACCGCGATTTTTGATGACATGGAGATCGACATTGCCAAGCACGAGCAGCAAGTTGCTGATCTTTATCATGCTCGCGTCAGTGTAGGGCCAGTCAGTCCACCTCAGCCCACTTCTGGAGCCGCAGCCAAAACCTGAGGCGACATCTTACAAGTTGCTAGTCCTTTAAGCTGGCAGGAGGAGCGAACCATGAAGCGATTTCAAAACCGAACTGAAGCAGGCCAAGTTCTAGCATCTTTGCTGAATCAGTATCGCGATCGTAAGGATGTCCTGGTTTTAGGCTTACCTCGCGGTGGAGTTCCGGTCGCCTTTGAAATCGCCAGTGTCCTCCATGCGCCTCTAGATATCTTCCTAGTGCGGAAACTAGGCGTTCCCGGTCATGAAGAACTTGCAATGGGGGCGATCGCATCTGGTGATGTCAGGGTGCTGAATGACGATGTCGTCGAGACACAGCATATTTCTGATCTCACCATTGAACAGGTGGCGCAGAACGAACAACAAGAACTACAACGACGAGAGCACCGATATCGCGGCAATCGCCCTACCCTCTCCCTCAGCGATCAAATCGTGATTTTGGTCGATGATGGCCTCGCCACTGGAGCCACCATGCGAGCGGCGGTTTTGGCAGTACAGCAACTACAACCCAAAGAAATTGTGGTAGCGGTTCCGGTGGGAGCGCGGCAAGCCTATGAGCAGATCAGTCCTCAGGTAGACTCAATCATCTGTGCCGTGATGCCAGAGCGTTTTAACTCAGTCGGAGCCTGGTACGAAGAGTTCCCTCAAACCAGCGATCGCGAAGTCTGCGACTTGTTGCAGCGCAGCCAAAACCCACCCGCTTTAGCCAACGCTTTACCCACACAAATTTGAAACTCTAAAGGAAAAAACAGATGGAACAAAGTAGCAATCAACCCATAACCCATACCCAATCTGGCAATAGCGAAGCCAGCGAAACTGAGCGGTGGGCCTCTCTGATTGGTGGCGGTGCTCTTGTTTTAATGGGCTTGCAACAACGCTCACTCCGGGGCGTTTTAACCGCGATCGCTGGAAGTGGTCTGCTTTATCAGGGCATGACCAAACAAAGCACGGTGCAAAAGGCTCAGGGAGTGCTCCAGCAGGCTCAAGACGCTGTGGGTCTTAACAAAGGCATCAAAGTCGAAAAAACTGTCACCATCAACAAACCTGCCGAAGAGTTGTATCGCTTCTGGCGCAACTTTGAGAACCTCCCTCGGTTCATGAAGCACCTCAAATCTGTCACCGTCTACAACAACACACGATCGCACTGGATTGCCAGCGCTCCTTTAGGCAACAGCGTCGAATGGGATGCTGACATCATCCAAGAAGAAGAAAACCGCTTCATTGCTTGGGCTTCTGCCGAGAACGCCGACATCGATAACTCTGGCTTTGTCCGCTTCCAACCTGCTACAGGCGGACGCGGGACCGAAGTCAAAGTGGTGATGGAATATAACATCCCTGGTGGTGCCGTCTCTGCCGCGATCGCCAAACTCCTAGGCGAAGAACCCGAACAACAAATTGGCGATGAGCTGCGTCGCTTCAAAATGCTGATGGAAGCAGGCGAAATTGCCACCACCGAAGGACAAACGTCCTGTCGTGAGTCCCACTAAACAGGAATAATCAATTCGATGAAAGCAGTTTGCTGGCATGGGGCCAATGATGTCCGCGTAGACACCGTTCCCGACCCCAAAATCCTCAACCCAAGAGACGCAATTATTAAAGTCACAGCCGCCGCCATCTGTGGCTCCGATCTCCACATTTATGACGGCTACATCCCCACCATGCAGCCCGGTGACATTATTGGTCACGAATTTATGGGCGAAGTCGTAGAAGTGGGTAGCGAAGTCAAGAAACTGCAACGGGGCGATCGCGTTGTCGTTTCCTCGATTATTGGCTGTGGTCAGTGCTCCTACTGCAACTTGCAGCAGTTTTCCTTGTGCGACAACTCCAACCCCAAAGGCTGGCTGCAAGAAAAGGTGACAGGCTACTCCACCGCCGGAATTTTTGGCTACTCTCATGCCTTTGGAGGCTACGCAGGTGCCCACGCTGAGTATATCCGTGTCCCCTTCGCCGACTATGGCGCGATTAAGGTTCCAGCAGGCATCCCCGACGAAAAACTACTCTTTCTCTCCGATGCCTTCCCCACCGGATATATGGGCGCAGAAATGTGCGACATCCAACCCGGAGATACCGTTGCCGTCTGGGGTGCAGGTGCCGTCGGCCTCTTCGCCATGCACAGCGCCTATATGCTCGGTGCCGAACGAGTGATCGCGATCGATCGCTTCCCCGAACGCCTCCGAATGGCGCGAGAGTACGCCAAAGCCGAAGTGATCAACTACGAAGAAGTAGACGCAGGCGAAGCCCTCAAAGAAATGACCGGAGGACACGGCCCCGATAGCTGCATCGACGCAGTAGGTCTAGAAGCCCACGGTATGGGCGTAGAAGGCATCTACGACAAAGCCAAACAAGCCGTCCGTATGGAAACCGATCGACCCAACGTCCTACGGCAAATGATGGTCGCCTGTCGCAAAGGCGGTACCCTCTCCATCATGGGCGTCTACTCTGGCTTCGTAGACAAAATGCCCTTCGGTGCCGCCTTCAACAAGAGCCTCACCTTCAAAATGGGACAAATGCACGGCCAGCGCTACATCCCCATGTTGCTAGAACACGTCCTCAACGGCGGCATCGACCCCTCCGCTGTCCTCACCCATACCCTACCCCTAGAAGAAGCCAAACGCGGCTTCGAAATGTTCAAAAACAAACAAGACAACTGCCTCCGCGTCATGTTTAAGCCGTGACCTAACCCCTCAGCCCCCTTCCCTAGTAGGGAAGGGGGAGTCAGAAATAAGGAGTGAGGGGAGAGGAGTGAGGAGCCAAAAGCCAAAAGCTAACAGCTAATAGCCAACGACTCAACCAACCCAAGACTCGAAACACTCACACTTCAACTCGTTTGGAGGGGGTCTGGGGGACGCAACCGTCCCTCAGCGGGGGTTTGGGGGCGAGTGCCCCCAAGGCTCGGTTCTTATATCAAAACCTAATTCAAAAGCGTAAAGGAGCAAAACTAGATGAAAGCACTTTGCTGGCATGGAGCCAACGACGTTCGGATTGGCAACGTTCCCGATCCCACCATCCTCAATCCCCGCGACGCCATCATCAAAATCACCTCCACCGCCATTTGCGGCTCCGATCTCCATATCCTCGATGGCTATATCCCCACCATGAAAGAGGGAGATATCCTCGGCCATGAATTTATGGGAGAAGTCGTAGAACTCGGTAGCGCCGTCACCAACGTCAAAATTGGCGATCGCGTCGTCGTCCCCTTCACCATCTCCTGCGGCAACTGCTTCTTCTGTCAGCGCGACTTGTGGTCCTTGTGCGATAACTCCAACCCCAACGGCTGGATGGCTGAAGCCGCAATGGGACACTCTCCCTCCGGCTTATTCGGTTACTCTCACATGTTTGGGGGCTACGCAGGCGGTCAAGCCGAATATGCCCGTGTTCCCTTTGCCGACGTAGGACTTCTCAAGATCCCCGAAGGCTTAAGCGATGACCAAGTTTTGTTCCTGACAGACATCTTCCCAACTGGATACATGGCGGCAGAAAACTGCAACATTGAGCCCGGAGATACCGTCGCGGTTTGGGGTTGCGGCCCAGTCGGTCAATTTGCCATCAAGAGTGCTTTTCTCCTCGGTGCGGAGCGGGTAATCGCGATCGATCGCATTCCCGAACGCTTACAGATGGCCAAAGAGCAGTGTGGAGCCGAAATCATCAACTACGAAGAAGTAGATGCAGGCGAAGCCGTCAAAGAGATGACTGGAGGTCGTGGTCCCGATAGCTGCATTGACGCTGTGGGGATGGAAGCGCATGGCACAGGTCCAATGGCGTTGTACGACCAAGCCAAGCAAGCCGTTCGCCTGGAGACCGATCGCCCCACTGCCCTGCGTCAAGTCATTCTGTCATGCCGTAAAGGAGGTCATGTCTCCCTGGCTGGAGTTTATGGTGGCTTTCTCGACAAAGTTCCTTTTGGGGCGGCCTTCAATAAAGGCTTAACCTTCAAAATGGGTCAAACTCACATGCACCGCTATCTCCGTCCGCTGCTAGAGCATATCCAGAACGGCAGAATCGACCCCTCCTTTGTCATTACTCATAAACTACCGCTCGATCAAGCACCCCACGGCTACAAGATCTTCCGCGACAAAAAAGAGAATTGCATCAAAGTTGTTCTCAAGCCGTAGGTCTAGTTATGGAGCATCCTCATCCTCAACAGGACAAAACTGTGCGAATCAACCAGTTGCTTTCAGAACTCTACAACTTGGTTGAAACTTTGGAGACTCAGCACCTCAGATCTACCCACTCAAAACCTGAGGTGCCGCACCCGTCTAGCGAGGTTAGATCTACTGCTTCGCGAGGTGTTTAGCTGGCCTTGATTCATTGACACATCATCAATTGGGAAAATTATGAGCAATACCACCATTATCAAAGTTCAATCTGCTCAATCTCCTCATGGTGAGATGGGGCAAAAGTATTTGGCAGGCGGTGTCAGTCTGGCAATGCGGATGTGGGAAAACGAGCAACCCGGTGAAGCTAAGCCCGAAACCCACCGAGACTACGAAACTGTAGGGTATGTCATTCAAGGTCGCGCCGAGTTGCATCTAGAAGGCCAAATGGTGCTTCTAGAAACAGGAGATTCTTGGGTCGTACCTAAAGGCGCTTCTCACACGTACAAGATTTTGGAGCCATTTACAGCAGTTGAAGCAACTTCTCCTCCTGCTTTTGCTCACGGACGAGACGAGCAATAACTTAGTCTGATAGGAAGGCGCTCGCCTGACTCTGTTTTAGCAATTTTCAGCCGTAGATTTATTAGCGATCGCTTTTTGCAAGATTGGAATCTCAATTAAAAAGTGAGTTTCCTCACCGGGGGTGGAAAGACATCGCAACTGGCCGTTGTGTTTTTCCACCACAATTTGATAGCTAATTGCCAAACCCAAGCCTGTACCTGCTCCAACTTTTTTCGTGGTGAAGAAGGGATTGAATAGTTGGTGTTTGACCGTTTCGGTCATCCCAGGGCCATTGTCTGCAATATCGATCAGCACCGTATCCTTTTGAGCAGTGGTACGAATAGTGATGCTTGGGAAAATGTTGGGTTCAGTGGGCGATCGCTGCTCATAGTCTTTTTCCAAGGCATCTATAGCATTGCAGATGAT
>DATNPE010000090.1:0-3474 GCA_036703355.1 Allocoleopsis sp.
GTTAGGTTTGGAGTAGTGACCTAACTCTCAGCCTCTTCCCGACCGGGGAAGGGGAGCTATAGTCAAAGCCTCTCGCTGCCCCGGAAAGGATTTGGTGGGAGGTGTTTCAGAATCTCAGTTGCTAAAAATTTATAGATGCCAGGTAGCGAGTTCTCGGAAGAAATCGGACTTGTTAAACATTTATTGGTATTTTCAGCTTGTAGGGCAAGACACTTTTTAATCAGAAATAAGGCGATCGCAACGGCAAAACCTAAAAAGTAGTTTTTATGTAACGTCAAGTTGAATAGTTTGTAACGACATATTGCAGCACTTTTCAAAAGATTGAGAAGCTGTCCAAAATTTGAACTGCGAATTAACTTTAGAACTTAAAGGAAGACCTAGAGAGACATCATGAATAACATACAGAAATATCGTTTTGTCTGTACTCTGACCTTTGGAGATATTTACGGTCAAATTATTGTTTGGTTAATTGTTATTTTCTTGAGTCTGGCAGCAGCTCTGGCGTTGATGGGAGCCAGCCGTCCTGTATATGCCTTGGCAACCGTAGGTTTGATTTTGGTGTTGTCGCTGCCATTTCTGCTATTTGCCTTCGTGACCACGCTGTTTAATCACATCGAAGTGACTGCGACAGATGCAGCGACCAAGCCAGAAACAGCTCCGAACAACGTCCCTGCTCAAAGACCTGCTCAGGCTGCTAGCTAAGCTGTCCCCTCTCAAAAAGTCGGTATCAGCATCATGCTCTAGTCAAGGGTGTGATGTTTTTTTGTGTTTACTTAGCCATATGCAATCAAAGATTTCTAAAGAAGTGCTCAACTAGTAGGTGGGAACTGAGGAGTTGCGTCAGGATAGTAGAACAAGCGTTTTCCAGACTGGTTCGAGCATGATTGACCATGATGTGATTATTGTTGGGGGCGGTTTGGCTGGCTGTCGAGCCGCGTTGGAAATTATTCGCACTGACCCCAACCTCAGTGTGGCTCTGGTAGCCAAAACTCATCCCATTCGTTCCCACTCGGTCGCGGCTCAAGGTGGCATTGCGGCCACGCTCAAAAATGTGGATAGCAGTGATACTTGGGAAGCCCATGCCTTCGATACGGTCAAGGGTTCTGACTACCTGGCCGATCAGGATGCGGTAGAAATCCTCACCCAAGAAGCGCCCGGAGTGGTGATTGATCTGGAGCATATGGGAGTGTTGTTCTCTCGTTTGCCCGATGGTCGCATTGCTCAGCGAGCCTTTGGGGGTCACTCCCACAACCGCACCTGCTACGCTGCCGACAAGACAGGCCATGCGATTTTGCATGAACTGGTGACGAACTTGATGCGCTACGGCGTTCATCTGTACGAAGAGTGGTATGTGACCCGCCTGATCCTGGAAGAGGGGCAGGCCAAAGGCGTGGTGATGTACCGCATCCAAGATGGGCACCTGGAGGTGATGCGAGCAAAGGCCGTGATGTTTGCCACGGGAGGCTATGGCCGCGTTTATAACACCACCTCGAATGACTTTGCCTCTACCGGGGATGGCTTGGCGATGACAGCGATCGCGGGCTTGCCCTTAGAAGATATGGAGTTTGTCCAGTTTCACCCCACCGGGTTGTATCCAGTCGGTGTGTTAATTTCCGAGGCGGTGCGGGGAGAAGGCGCTTATCTGATCAACAGTGAAGGCGAGCGGTTTATGGCGAGATATGCACCTAGCCGCATGGAATTGGCTCCACGGGATATTACGTCACGGGCGATCGCACGAGAAATTCAAGCAGGACGAGGCATTCACCGTGATGGCAGTCCAGGTGGGCCATTTGTCTACCTAGACCTGCGTCACATGGGCCAAGAAAAGATTATGAGCCGCATCCCCTTCTGCTGGGAAGAAGCTCACCGTCTGATTGGGGTTGATGCAGTGCACGAACCAATGCCTGTGCGACCCACGATTCACTATTCGATGGGTGGCATTCCGGTAAACACAGAAGGTCAAGTGCGGAGTAGTGCCGAGGGATTGGTCGAGAGTTTCTTTGCCGCTGGGGAAACCGCTTGTGTCTCGGTACATGGTGCTAACCGTTTAGGCAGTAATTCGCTACTGGAATGTGTCGTTTACGGACGTAGAACTGGAGCCACGATCGCCCAGTATGTGCAAAACCGCAAGCTACCTGATGTCGAGGAATCGCGTTACCTCAGCGAAACCCAAAATCAGATTCAATCATTGCTCGACCAACCCGGTGAGTATCGAATCAACCAAATTCGGCAAGCCTTCCAAGACTGTATGACCGATTACTGTGGTGTCTTTCGCAATGAATCTCGTATGCGGGAGGGATTGGAAAAAGTGCGATCGCTGCAACAACAGTACGGGCAAATTCGGTTGGATGACAAAGGCAAGCTCTGGAACACAGAAATTCTAGAAGCTCTGGAACTCCGCAGCATTATGACCGTAGGAGAGATGATTATCACCTCAGCCCTATGGCGGCAAGAAAGTCGAGGTGCTCACTCACGGGAAGATTACCCCGAAAGAGACGACGCGAATTTCCTCAAGCACACCTTGTCTTACTACTCGGCGGCGGGGGTAGATATCCGCGATCGCCCGGTGACGATCACTATGTTCCAACCACAGGAACGTAAGTATTGAAGCTTAAGTATTGAAGCTGAGTGGTTAACTATTGAGTCGGTGCGGTTATAGCGATCGCACTTGCTCCAGCATCTCAAAATGCGCTCACCCCCTGTCCTCCTCGGAGACAATTCTCAATGCAGCTCGCTCAGCAGAACTTCCTACGTGAGGCGCTACTGTAGCTACCAAGTGCAATCATGCAATTGTGGGCAATTCCTCACAGATAACTTGTAGCGGTGCGATCGCTGGTTTGCCTGCTCAATCTAAGAAGCTTGGTAGTACTTAATCATCGATAAGCGATTACGCTGATCATCCGTGCGATCGTAGCTGATCTGATCTGCAATTTGAGCGATGAGCTGTAACCCTCGACCGCTAGAGGCCGTAGGATCAAAGACTTGCGTTTGGCTGTTCAGTTTTTGCATTAAATCAAAGGGTGGGCCAGAATCCCAGACATAGATCTCTAATTGTTGAGGGGTAATATTGACCTCAATCTCTATCACTGTGTCAGACGGTAAATCGCTATGGGCATGTTTCACTGCATTGGTAAACCCTTCAGCTAATGCTGTCTGGCATTGAATCCAAGTTTTTCTAGGAATAGTCGGTTGCTGTAACTGGTCGAACCACACCAGGACTTGATTGAGTTCCGTAAGATTGGTTGTGACCTGAAGGCGATTTTGTGGAGTCACCTGGAACCTGATTTAGATTACAAATACTATATGGAGCTAAGACTTCAAACTTCTACCTGAAAGCCCAAGTGGAGTCTCACTAAATCGCTCAACTCTATTATTTGTGGCTTTGCTTCTATAGTATTCCTAAATATAGCAATCCTTTTTGATTCTTTAATGGGGTGCAGGGATGAAACCCTTGCGTGGGGGTGCAGCCTCCAT
>DATNPE010000091.1:0-3188 GCA_036703355.1 Allocoleopsis sp.
GGCTACCCAGGTGCTTGGCCTGCCACTTTAATTAATGGCGTCTACGACGCGGTTCCAGTGGTTTACACAGAGCTTGCTAACTGTCCCGATTGGCTACCTTTGGTCATCTTCGTCAATGGCGATCGCTTTCGTCTGGACCAGGGCGAGGTATTGGGCTATCAGCGCTGGCTAGACATGCGCCGAGGCGTACTGGTGCGGAAAGTGCTGTGGTGTAGCCCCGCAGGTCATACGCTGGAGTTTCAGTTTGAGCGATTCGCCAGTTTAGCCGATCAGCACGTGCTAGCGATTCGTTGCCAAATTACCTCCCTGGATTTTGCGGGCACGGTGGAAGTTCACGCAGGCCTTAATGGCTATCCCGACACGCAAGGCATCCTGCACTGGGAATGGCTGGATCAGCAAGTGAAGGGCGATCGCGCGGTGATTCATCTCCGCAGTCGCCAGTCCAAAATTGAGCTGGGCATGGCCACTCGCCTGAACGTCACTGGCGTTGCAGGTGTACAAACTCAGCCCATGAACTGCCAAGGCTTTCCCACCTTGCTCGCCACCTACCAAGCTCAGCCCCAGCAAACTGTGACCCTAGAAAAAATTGTCACGGTTTTCACCACCCGAGAAGCGATCGCCCCTGCTCAACTCGCTGCTGCCAAGCTTGGGGAACTACCCGATTACTCCACCCTGCTAGCTGCCCAAGAAGCTGCTTGGGCCAAAGTTTGGGACAACTGTGACATCGAAATCGAAGGCGACCATACCGCCCAGCTTGCGATTCGCTACAACATGTTCCAACTGCTGATTGCGGCGTCCCAAACCGACGATCGCGTCAGCGTTCCGGCGAAAACCCTCTCTGGCTTTGGCTATCGCGGCCATATCTTTTGGGACACCGAAATCTTTGTCGTTCCCTTCCTCACCTACACCCAACCCCAACTCGCCAAGAATCTCCTGACTTATCGCTATCACACCTTGCCAGGGGCTCGGCGCAAAGCTCAAGAGGCAGGATACGAAGGCGCAATGTTTGCCTGGGAAAGCGCCGATACAGGCCATGAAGTCACCCCCCGCTGGGTTCCTGGTCCCAATGGCCCCGATCTGATTCGCATCTGGTGTGGGGACATTGAACTCCACATCAGCACCGATGTCGCTTACGGCGCTTGGCACTACTGGAAAGCCACGGGTGACGATACCTGGATGATGAACTACGGTGCTGAACTGATTTTAGACACTGCTACATTCTGGGGCAGCCGCGCGGAGTGGAATCCTGAGCGCCATTGCTACGAAGTCCGGGATGTGATCGGCCCGGACGAAAACCACGACCACGTTAATAACAACACCTTCACCAATCGCATGGTGCAGTGGCACCTGGCAACTGCGATCGATTTGCTGGTTTGGCTACGCCGCGAACACCCAGAGCAGGCCACCGTCCTAGAACAACAGCTAGATTTAACCCCTGCTCGCCTAGAACAGTGGGCTGACGTGATCAAGCACATGGTGATCCTGCATGACCCTACCACTGGATTGATTGAGCAATGCGAAGGTTTCTTCCAACTGCAAGACATTAACTGGGCTGACTACCAGAACCGTACTCGCTCCATGCAAGCGATTTTGGGGATTGAAGCGACGAGCGATCGCCAAATCCTCAAGCAAGCCGATGTGCTGATGCTGCTGTATTTGCTGCGCGACTCTCACTCCAACCACCCCAGCCTGGTGGGATACGATCGCCACACCTTGCAAGTCAACTGGGACTACTACAATCCCCGCACTGACCACACCTACGGCTCCTCCCTCGGTCCCCCGGTTCATGCCATTCTCGCCTGTGACCTCGGCCAACCAGCAGCAGCCTACGAGCACTTCATGCGAGCCGCTTTAGTAGACCTGGATGACACCCGCAAAAACGCCCACGAGGGGATTCATGCCGCTTCGGCTGGTGGCGTTTGGCAAGCGGTGGTGTTTGGCTTTGGGGGTGTCCGCATGACTGCCTCTGGCCCTGTTGCCACCCCCCGTCTCCCCGAAGGTTGGACCCGGTTGAAGTTCAAGCTCTGCTGGCAAGGTCAAACTTACGAATTTGACCTCAAACCCACAACCACAACGGTCAATCCCCAGACTCCAGCAATCCAAGGCGTGATTTTCGACCTAGATGGCGTGCTGACTGACACAGCCGAATTTCATTATTTAGGTTGGAAACGCTTGGCCGATGAGGAAGGCATTCCCTTCGACTGGCAAGCCAACGAAGCTCTCCGGGGTCTGTCGCGGCGAGATTCTCTGTTGCAGCTCTTGGGCGATCGCACGGTCACCGAAGCCCAACTTCAAGAAATGATGGACCGCAAAAACCATTACTACCTGGAACTGATCAAAGGCATCACACCAGAGCACTTGCTGCCTGGAGTGCAGAATCTGTTAGATGATTTACGGGCAGCAGGGATTAAAGTTGCGATTGGCTCTGCCAGCAAAAACGCCCATGAAGTGATTGAGCGTTTGGGCATTGCCGCTCACGTCGATGCGATCGCCGATGGTTACAGTGTGGCGAATTCCAAACCTGCACCAGACCTTTTCCTCCATGCTGCGGCTCAGATTGGTGTTGACCCAGCCCATTGTGTCGTGGTTGAAGATGCGGGTTCTGGAGTGGAAGCGGCTCTAGCAGCTGGTATGTGGGCCGTTGGTCTCGGTCCGTTCGAGCGGGTGGGCGCGGCTCATGTGGTGCTGCCTGACTTAGCGAATAGCACTTGGGAGCGCTTGCTGCATCAAGTCACGATGATTCTTCGGATTCCGGTTGCAGCTCTGTATTCTGCCACAGCGCCACAACCGATCAAAGCTTAAAGACTCGCTAAAACAAAAACGACTGTTTTCCCGCAAAGGATGACAGTCGTTTTTCGTTGCGTGGGAACTGAGCTACTTAGCCAGAAAGCCCTGAATTTGAGCCAAAGCAGCCTTAGCAATGTTGAACGCTGCCCAGCTGCCAGCCAAAATCACGGGCAGCAGAACCACTACCACACGAAAATCTAAGTCCATATCCTGATCCCCTTTTCTACGCAGAGATTAAAGATTTTTGAATAGTTCTCATAATTGTATTATTTATCCAAACGGACGTTTTTTCACAGCGATCGCAATTTCTCAGCTTTTTCCTGCATCTAAGTTGTTAGCTAGTATTGCCCTCTCCCCCGTCCCCTCTCCCGTGGGAGAGGGGTGCCGCAGGCGGGGTGAGG
>DATNPE010000092.1:0-4373 GCA_036703355.1 Allocoleopsis sp.
AATGGATTTGAAGCGATCGCACCCAGCTATCAGGAATGGTTCAGCGCTCAGTTTGCGAGTCGCTACCCCACGACAGGTAAATCTTACCCTTGGACCCAACTTGGATACACCTACGATTGGGGCAACCAAGCCGACTGGCAAGGCTTGGAGCCTCATCGGCCTGCTCATGTGGGATTAAGCGAATTCGTGATTCGACAAGGATCTGTGGTAACTGTGCGTTCGACTCAGAGCACTGAAGCGTATTGCCACTAGCTGAATACAGCACCCCTACGACTGTGAATTGCTACTGAGTTAGGGCAATCGGCCTGTACTGCGGCACATTTGTTGATAGGCTTCCTGCCAATGTGCATCTGCTTGGTGATGGGGGCGACCGCGATGCAACCAGAGATAGTAGGCAGTTTCGCGAATGAGAGCCTCGCTCGGAATATTTGAGACAAAGGCAGGACAGGTGCCAGTAGCAGCTTCGTAGAGTAGGGCCGCAAAGCGATCGCGACCAGGTACAGGCTGAGTGAAGCGGTAGCAGTCAGTTCGCAGTGGACAGTCAACACCAGGGCAATAGAGCATTGCAGTCCTCGTCAGTCCTGGCAAGTCAGGGTAATGGCGGTCACTTCCGGGGGACAGAAGAGCCGTCCTGGGAGATAGGTACCCAACCCTCTGTTGACATAGAGCAAGTTATCGCCGACTTGATGTAAGCCACTGGCCCATTCCCAATGCTGCACCACTCGGTGACAATGTTTTTTCATAAATGGGATGGAGCGGCGGATCGTTTTAGGAATGCTGTAGAAAACATCTTCGTATAACTTAGAGACTGTACCTAAGCCAGGAATGACGACTTGACCGCCGTGGGTATGACCCGAAAGCTGCAAATCCACTCGCCACTTTTGCAAAATTTTGGCGGTGTCCGGGTTATGCGAGAGGACAATCCGGGGTAGATGGGGGTCCAGGTCGCTGAGGACTGGCGTGGGGGCAAACTTGCCTGACCAAAAATCAGCTAAGCCGACAAAAGCTAACTCGCTGCCTAAGGGATAAGCCACTTGATTCCACAAAACCTCCGCCCCAATGCTAGTGAGAGCAGCCGTTACTTCCGCCTGAGAGTGGTCTTCGTGGAGGTCATGGTTGCCTAAAACCGCCAAGATTCCGGCGCGGCTGCGTAAATGCTTCAGATGCCCCACCAACTCATGAATCGGCTCTGGCTCATCGGTTACATAGTCTCCCGTCAGCAAAATCAAATCTGGTTCCAGGGCATTACTCGCCGCGATCGCCTGAGTCAATAACTCGTCCGAGAGCCGCTGGCCATCGTAGTGAAAATCAGAAAACTGCACGAGCTTGGTATTGTGTAAGGCTGGGGGAAGTCCAGCGATCGCGATCGTCAAAGAATCAACGCTTAACGGCCCAGTCAGGAGTCGGTGCATGGCTTGAGGATGGCTGACTTCACTGGACTCAGCCTAGCATTTCAATCTTGCAAAAATATTTACTCTCGTAAGACATAGCCCACACCGCGCACCGTTTGAATTAGGCGCTTTTCTTGTTTGGCTTCGAGTTTGAGGCGGAGATAGCGGATATAGACTTCAATGATGTTGGAGTCGCCCATAAAGTCGTAGCCCCAGACCTGCTCCAAAATCCGATCGCGGCTAATCACTTGGCGGGGGTGGGCCATCAGGTAGTCCAGCAGATCAAATTCTTTGGCCGTGAGTTCAATGGCGCGATCGCCGCGATAGACTTCACGAGTTTGGCGATTCAGGATCAGATCTTCAAACTGTAACGTTTCTGGATCAGTCTCTTGCACCCGTCGCAGATGTGCCCGGACCCTGGCTAGTAATTCTTCAATACTGAACGGCTTGACCACATAATCATCGGCACCCGCATCTAATCCTGCCACGCGATCGCTGACTTCATCTTTGGCAGTGAGTAACACCACCGGAACCTTATCCCCTGTGGTGCGGAGGCGACGGCACACCTCCAATCCGCTCAAACCAGGCAACATCCAATCGAGAATAATCAGATCGGGTTTGGCATCGCGAGCGGTGGTCAATCCGGTGAAACCATCATGAGCCAACGTGACCTGATAGCCTTCATAGCTCAGCTCTAGCTCAATAAACCGAGCTAGCTTGAGTTCATCCTCGACCACTAAGATGTGAGCGGTGTGTGCGGTCATAACTTCACAGCGGGATTGGGTAGAGTAACGGTGAAGACGCTACCCTCACCGAGTTTGGAGCGTACCGTGATGCTACCTCCCATCCCTTCCACTAAAGTCTTCACAATCGATAGCCCCAAACCGCTGCCCCCAGTTGAACGAGAACGAGCTTCATCGACTCGGTAGAAGCGCTCAAAGATGCGGGTTTGGTGGGGGAGGTCAATGCCACAGCCGCGATCGCTCACTTGGAGAGCTACAAACTCGTCAAACTGAAGCAGGCGCAGCGTTACAGGCGTGTGAGGTTCAGAATATTTAACCGCATTATCAATGAGATTGATCAACACTTGGCGCAAACGGCTGCGATCGGCTTTGACAAGAATGCAACCTGACTCCGCCCCGTTGCCATCTAGACCTTCAACTTCAACTTGGATTTGATGGTTGCTAAACTGCTCCGCCATACTCGCGACTTCCCGCAATAGCTCCGCAAGATCCACAGGTTCCCAGGCAAGATGCAAATAGCCGCTATCGGCTCTAGCGAGATCCAGGAGGTCTTGCAGCAACCGAATAATCCGATCGGTTTCATCGGCAGCAATCTCTAGCGCTTCCTGTTGGGCCGCCGTTAAGTTTTGGCTGCGACGCTGCATACTTTGCAGATAGCCATGCACAATCGTCAGGGGTGTGCGTAACTCGTGAGAAACATTGCTGACAAAGTCCCGCTGCTGCGTCCAAGAATCCGATAGGCGAGACAACATCGTATTAAACGTTTGAGCTAGATCCGTCACTTCGCTGGGGGCGCTATCCAGTTGGAGCTGTGCCTGCCCCAAGTCATCCACCGAAATCACCTGAGTCATCTGACTCATCTCCCGTAGCGGTTGCAGCGATCGCCGGATATAAGAAGTAATCGCCACCGCCAGCGCCAGAATTGCCAGCAAGTTCACTAAACTCAAGCTCTGAATTAACCCCATAAACCGCGATTGATCGCGAGTAATATCTTGTGCAATGTAGAGCTTGCCAATGCGAGTGCCATTAATGGCGAGCGGCTCACTGCTAATCAATAAATAGGAGCCATTAATCCAAGAACTCTGCGGCTTGGTGGGCAACCGGGGCAACTCATCCACCGCCGCTACAATCTGGCTCGCTCGTTCCGTTTTCAACGTTTCTGCTTGAGCCAGCACACTGCCATCCGGTGCCTTGGCCCAAATCAAAAGATTCGGACTGGTGACATTGTTAATCGCCTTACGCAGCCCAATGTTCACCGGAATCATTTCGCTATACAGCTCCACATCCCGCGGCAAGCGATCAGTCAAGTAGACAATATTTTGCTTGTGAGAATCAATCAGGATTTGGTAGGTCGTCCAAGTCGTCCAAATCGCCACCCCGCCAAACCCTAAAACTGAGGCTCCAACAATACCAACCGTTAAACGAAACTGTAGCGAAAACGGATCAATTCGCTCCTTGCTTTTACTAATTTTTGTGAGCAAATCACGAACGAAATTCATTCAAACCAAATAGTGACGAAGATCCAAGCTTGTGTACTTAACCCTATTTTCTAACTGAACGATTAAGCACAAGTAAAAAACAAAAACATGATGCTCCTCTAAATCCAATATTAGTTTTTCCTGAGAGAGGAAACTGTGCTAGCGATCGCCCAATTGATCCATCCCTTGTTGATAAACATGATCAAACACCGCTTCTAACTGGGGATGGGCACCGCGCAATTGATCCACCACCTGCTTCGCCCAAGCAAAATATTCTCGCTTGCGATCGCTCGACCAATCCGCTGGCGGCGACCCGATAATATCCCGCAGATTAGAAATTTTATCCGCCAGCTTCACCAACTTGGCCTTCTGGCTCAAATGAGCCGCATGTTCCACTTGAAGTTGCTTCCGCTGCTGTTTCGGCAGAGACTTATCATCCGTCACCTCTCTAACCAACTGCTCCACCTCCTCACCAAACTCCTGCCGCAACTCCACAAAAGTTGTCGCAGTATCCTCCACCGTGTCATGCAACAGCGCCGCCATCACCACCGCTGGGTCAGTCACACCCGCCGTATTCCACAACAAATTCACCAAATTAATTGGGTGATTGATATAAGGAGAAGCCTCCCGATCCTTGCGCCGCTGATCGCGATGTTGACGAGCCGCAAACTCCAGAGCCTTAAAAATTAGCCCAACCTGTTGTGATTCCATAGCAGCATCTCATGACCAGCACTTCTAGTCTATTGAGCAAACTGCTGATT
>DATNPE010000093.1:0-3813 GCA_036703355.1 Allocoleopsis sp.
CTGCGGCGGGTAGTGTACTACCCATCCCCGGAAAATCTTCCCCCCGCAAGTAAGCAGCAGTAGCACGCAGCATGGCTGAGGCAGAGTCAAAGTCCGCAATGTAGGGCGGCGCTAGGCGCATCTTTGCCAACACAGCATTCAACGTGCGATCGTAGAAGGGACTTTTCATCTCACTGTTTCCTTTTCCATACCAATGTTCGTTGCGTTGAGGAATGCTCGCGTGACGCGAACCAGTTCCAGGGGCGCACTGTAATTCAGGGTGTGTCCTCCACCCGGAATCACAGCTAATTTGCCGTTGGGTAAGAGATTGACGACTTCTTCTGCCCACTGTTGCGGCACGACGGGGTCTTCTTTGCCTCGCACGACGAGGGTGGGTACGCGCAGGTAGGGAAGCTTGTCTTCAATGCGGTCTTCTAGGGCTATCTGGAAGGTACGGACAATGCGGGGTAGACCAGCTAACCAGTAATCCTGGATTTGAATCGGAGTTTGCGAAGGGTCTTCCAGGTGCGCGTTGAGCATAAAACGCCACAACTGATCGGGGAAGGTGCGGGCGTGTCGGTCAACCGTTGGCCCCTGCAACACGGCTCGTTCGATGCGATCGCAATGACGCAGGGCAAACTCTGCAATGATTTGGCAGCCGAAGGAGTTACCGAGCATCGTTGCGCGATCGATTCTCATCTCATCCATCCACTTGCATAGAGCATCAGCCAAGTCAGGCAAATTCAGGGTATTGTTTGGCTTGTCGCTGTCACCGTATCCGGGTAGGTCGGGTGCGTAAACACGGCTTATCGGTGCCAGTAACTCGGCGGTCGGAACCATGTAGCTGCTGGAAATTATCGCTCCATGCACCAGAATCACCACGGGAGCATCTTCTGGAAGCGGTGCTGCCGACAACAGTGAATGCATCAGCAAACCATTGACACTCGTGTACTGGTTCTGCAATCGTCCCTTTCGTAGGCTCATATTCAGTTAGAAATCACAAATTACAAAGAAAGGCAGATGGCAGATGGCAGAAGGGAAAAGAACTAAAGTCCGTGGGTTTAAAGCCCAGGCAAGCATGGAAAAAACTTTGGGTGCATAGACGACTATCGTCTCTTGAATCAAAACATCTTTTTTCAATCCCACGTTTTTTCAACGTGGAAGCATAAAAGCCTTCTGCCTTCTATCTTCTGCCTTCTGAAGCATTACGAAATCGGCAGGCCAAATTTGTGAGCCGTCTGCTTTGCCATATCCAAAAGATCGCCTGTATGCTGCCAACCCCCACTGACGCTGTTGTAATCGGACATTGGTTCAAACAAATTGCCGTTCGTTGGAAGAGCAGGCTTGTCCTGAAGGTGGTCTTGATCAACCTGCTGTGCCATCGTTCGCTCATAGATTTCTGGCACGAAAGTACTCTGCGCGACCATTAGATAACCCGCTTGACCAACAATCACCTCTCGCTGCGGTCTTTCCACTAATCCGACGATCGCATCAGCGACCTGTTCGGCAGGGTATACGGGATTCATTGCCTTGGTTGCACGACCTGTGTAATTAGCGGCGTGTTGAAACAATGGCGTATCGATAGTAGCTGGCATCACTGTACAGATGTGGATGTCAGATGCATTGTCTAGGTGCAACTCCATCCGAAGGCAGCCAGCGAGTCCACGGATGGCATACTTGGTCATGACATAGGCACTGGTGTACGGCTGAGTTCCCACCCCGACAACCGAGTCAACATTGATGAGAATCCCGCTGCCCTGTTCGCGAAAATAAGGTAAAGCAGCGCGAGCGCCATGAACGTAACCAAACAAATTCGTTTCGATGACTTGGCGGAAGACTTCAGAGGGTGCTTCCTCGAAGCGAGCAAAGAGCGTGACGGCGGCATTGTTCACCCACACATCTAGCCGACCAAACGTGTCAATAGCGCGACTTGCCAAGGCTTTAACGGCTTCTTCATCCGTCACATTAGTCGGCACTGCTAACGCTTGCCCACCCAGTCGATTACACTCTGCGGCAACGTCCTGCAAGGCAGCCTCACGCCGAGCGGCTAGTAGCAATGTTGCGCCTTGTTTGGCAAACTCAAGCGCGGTAGCGCGCCCGATTCCACTTGATGCGCCTGTGATAACGATAACTGAATCCTTGATTGGTCGTGGCATCTTGCGTTCTCCTTTAACGATTGGCGTCGCCTACAATGCAGTTGCGATCGCTTTGCGCTGCCCTTTGGGCAATCGCCTTACAGCCCTTCTCTTTCCTTACGGTTCTCCTTTGGAGTACGAGACGCTTTCTTGCCTTCGCCTGCGACTGCAAGAGCAAACGCTTCACGCGCGATCGCTACGTGTTACTAACAAATGTCTGCCTGCTTGATAGGGATTTTCCTAATTTCCCCAGCGAGTGGGGACGCCACTCAAAAACTCTTTTCTTGTAGCTAAACGTCTCCATTAACTTCCTCTACAACTGGGAATATATTTTAAGTCGCCATGTATTTGTTATCACTTCGCATCAATAAGTCTTTCATTTATTTGGGAAATTGACCTTTAAATAACACCAGTAGTAACAATCAATTTATAAACTAAAAAATAGTATATAATAGCCAATTTTATTCCAGCCTCAAATGTAAAAAACAAAAATATAGGAGTAAAAAAATCAATATTAAATTCATAATAAGGGATTTTGTTTTCCTAATAACAATCGAACTTAATTATGGGTTCAGCCTTTAGATAGAGCGCGATATAAGATATTCAGTATTTCCTAGAAAGAGGGCAGGATAATTCCACTGTTTTTGAAATTGAAGCTTAAGAACTTGCGAGAATTTACGACCTTAAGAGGAAACCCAATTAACTATGAAGATTTCTGCTTTATCTAAAACCGCTTGGGCTAGTGCTTTTGCTCTGAGTTTAGCCGTTGCTACCTTAACTTTGTCTGCTTGTACTCAGGGTGGCAATAATGATGGTGGTGGAGCGGGGACAGACACGACGACTTCTCCTGGCGGTACGGGTACGGGCACCACGACTTCTCCCGGCGGCACGACAGGTGGTACTGGTACGACTGGGGGCACCAGCACAACAGGTACAGGCGCTCCCGGCACAACGGGTGGTGCTGGTACGACTGCTCCTAGCGGCAGAACGGGTGATACTGGTACGACTGCTCCCAGCGGCACAACAGGTGGGGCTGGCACAACAGGTGGCACCAGCACAACAGGTGGGGCCGGTACGACAGGTGGGGCTGGTACAACAGGTGGTACTGGCACTACCGGAGGTAGCCCTTCTGGTACTAGCAGTCCCTAAGAAACTTAGCCTGTAATTCTATTCACTTCAACACAGCACAGGAGCGAAGTACTCGCCGCTTCGCTTTTCTTTTAAAGAGCTTGAATAAAACCATAAACCCATCGATGAATATCGCAAAGTAACGTGAATTTGCAGATATTTATCTTGTCTAGATTGTACCCAGGAGGAAGATATGGTTGTAAGTGACAAAAGACGGGCTTTTGGAGTATTTTCTAACCGTCAAGAAGCGGAGCAAGCACTCAATGAATTGAAAGCTTCAGGCTTTCCCATAGACCAAGTTTCCGTCATTGCTAAGGAAGCAGAGCAGGGTGATCAACTTAGCGGCGCTCAGATGAGCGATCGCATCGGCGATCAAGATGCAGCGGCTGGAACAGGATTGGCTGGAGACATTGCCACAAACAGCGCCTTAGGTAGCGTTTTAATTGGCTTTGGCAGTCTAGCCATTCCTGGTGTAGGAGTGATAATCGCAGCTGGTAGCGTTGCCACGGCATTAGCTGCTACCGTTGCAGGCTCTGGCATTGAAGCGGCTGCGTTTGAAGGTTTGGTTCGG
>DATNPE010000094.1:0-3250 GCA_036703355.1 Allocoleopsis sp.
TTCCTAGCTACTGGTATGAAGGATGCTGTCCCCAAAGTAGTGATTGGTTGAGATTGCCTCGTACCTCCTTAGTAGAAGCGATCGCTCAAGGCTTGATGCAACAGCTAGCCAAAGATGCTGTCTACTCGCGTGAGGGCAAGATGTATGGGGTGCTGCTGGTAGAGCTGTCATCTGGAGAACAACGGATTCTGAAAGCTTTCTCTGGGCTACTGAACGGTAAAAGTCAAGTTGAAGGCTGGGTGTCTCCAATTCCGGGGCGTGATCAAGTGGCACTTGTAGAAGCTCGAATCATCGCAGAACTAGATGTCTTAAAACAGGAGATCATCTCTCTTCAAGCATTGCCTGAGAGGAGGCAGTACCAGGAGTTATCTCAGAAATGGGAGCAACGCTTCCAGAAAATCAGCGATCGCCATCGAGAGCGTAAACAACAACGACAGGAGAAACGCCAGACTCTTTCAGAAACACTAGATGGGGTCGATCTGGCGATCGCCTTGCAACAACTGGACAATGCTAGTCGCCAGGATGGGATAGAACGGCGACGGTTGAAACAGGAAAGAGATTTAGAATTGCGATCGCTGGAGCAAAAGATATTAGAGGCAGATATCAGAATTGGAGAACTCAAACAACAGCGCAAAGCTTTGTCTCACCAACTGCAAGCCCAAATGCAGCAGGCTTATTATCTAACCAATTTTGCTGGGCAGTCTCTCTCTTTGGAACAGTTGGTCTTGGGGAATGCTGCTCCAATGGGTACTGGAGATTGTTGTGCGCCTAAATTACTGCATTATGCAGCGACTCACAATCTTAAACCCCTAGCAATGGCAGAGTTTTGGTGGGGACCAGCCTCGGCTGCTGGAGACAAGGTGCAGGGAGAGTTCTATGGTGCCTGTATAGATCGATGTCAGCCGCTAATGGGATTTCTCCTTTCAGGAACTTGCCCCTCTAGCTCCCCAAATTTGGGGGGAGCAGACCAACAAATTCCTCCCAATATCGGGGGACTAAGTGGGCCAGGTGCAGAGAGTTTAACGACTCTGTATGAAGATCAGTGGTTGATTGTGGTTGATAAACCTGCGGGACTGCTCTCCGTACCCGGACGCTATCGCGATCGCCAAGACAGCATTCTCAGCCGTTTACGGTATCTCTTATCTGACGGTGCAGCACTTTTGCCTGTGCATCGGTTGGATCAGGAGACTTCTGGCATCTTAGTGCTAGCTCGCGATCCAGAAACACATCGACAACTGAGTCAACAGTTTCAGGCGCGGCAAGTGCAGAAGGTCTATGAGGCGGTCTTGGCAGGTGTGGTTAGCCAAGAGCAGGGTGTGATTGAGCTACCAATATGGGGAGATCCGAGCGATCGCCCTTATCAAAAAATAGATTGGCAACGCGGCAAATCAAGTATCACTCACTTTCGGGTCATGGTAAGGCAGGGAGATCGCACCCGCGTGGAGTTCTTTCCTGTGACAGGACGGACTCATCAACTGAGGGTTCATGCGGCTGATCCACAAGGGTTAGGGATACAAATCTTGGGCGATCGCTTGTATGGATGTAACGCAGATGTGGGTCGATTACATTTACACGCCAGGAAGCTACGTTTTCAACATCCGCGATCGGGTAGAACGCTACATCTGAAATCCGAGACTCCTTTTTAACCTAACCCCCTATGTATGTCGTTGTTCGCAGAGGCGTTGATGTGCGGCTGTGAAATCGTTGGCTGTGATTTGGATGCTGCTGGGATCGGTGAGACCTTGCTTGCGGTAGCGACGGATGGCTTCTAAAGCGGCTTGGTTGCTCAATAAGGTCAAATCAGCGCCGTTCCAGCCTTTGGTTTGGGCTGCCCAGTGGGCTAGATCGACTTCAGCTAGAGGGCGATCGCTGTTGTGAACTTCCAAGATGGCGAGACGGCTGGCTTGATCGGGTAAATCAACTTTTAGCTGCAAGTCCAAGCGGCCCGATCGCAATAGGGCAGGATCGAGGGCTTCTGGGCGATTGGTGGCTCCGATCAGTAGAACGTTGGGGCATTCGTGCAGGCCGTCTAGTTCTGTGAGTAATTGGCCGACGACGCGATCGCTGACTCCGGAATCACTGGAGAAACTGCCTCTAGCTGGCGCTAGTGTGTCGATCTCATCAATAAACACGACACAGGGAGCAGCTTGGCGAGCTTTGGTGAACAGTTCCCGTACCGCTTGCTCGGAAGCACCAACCCACTTACTCAGCAGTTCCGGGCCATTAACGGCGATAAAGTTAGCACGAGCTTGAGAAGCAACCGCTTTCGCCAGCATGGTTTTGCCTGTACCTGGAGGCCCCCAAAGCAAAATACCCCGTGGCGCTTTGGCTTTGGTGCGTTGGTAGAGTTCAGGGTAGAGCAGCGCTCCCTCGACTGACTCTTGTAGCGTCTGCTTCAGGCTTTCCAACCCTCCGATCGCATCCCAGGAGACGTTGGGCGATTCTACTTCCACCGATCGCAACACTGCTGGCTTGATCTCCTTAATCGCCTGGAGAAAATCGGCTTGGGATACGGTCAAGTTAGCAGAAATTGGGCCATCTAAAGCAGGTACATGTCGCCGCAGGGCAGTATAGGCAGCTTTTTGACACAGCGCTTTCAGGTCTGCCCCTACCATGCCGACAGAGAGATCTGCGATCGCCTCCAAATCTACGGAGCGTTCTAGGGGCATAGTCTGCGTCAAGATTTTGAGGATTTCTAATCGTCCTACTCGGTTGGGAACGCGAAACTGCACTTCTCGGTCAAAACGTCCGGGACGACGTAGCGCTGGATCAAGATGATCAGGGCGGTTGGTAGCGGCGAGGACAATCACGCCTTTGCTTTTGGCGAAACCATCCATCAGGCTCAGCAGTTGGGCAACGACTCGCTTTTCTACCTCCCCTTCTACCTTGGCGCGATCGGGAGCGAGGCTGTCAATCTCATCAATGAAGACGATGCAGGGAGCTGAGCGAGAGGCTTTCGTGAAAATGCTCCGCAAGCGTGCCTCGGCCTCCCCGTAGTACTTACCCATCACCTCAGGGCCAACAATGGCGATGTAGTTAACTCCGAGTTCCTGGGCTAGAGCACGAGCTGTGAGGGTTTTGCCTGTGCCCGGAGGTCCCGCCAGCAACACGCCTCTCGGTGGTTCCAGCCCTAGCGAAGTCAGCAAATCTGGACGTTTTAGCGGCAGTTCGACTAATTCTCTTAGGTCTCTGATCACTTCAGACAAACCGCCCACGCCTGCCAGAGAGACAGCCGCAACGCTATCTGCAG
>DATNPE010000095.1:0-4243 GCA_036703355.1 Allocoleopsis sp.
CGGCGAATTACGCTTCAAGATGGCAGCAGCATTACGATCACCCATCGTCATAAACTCCTGACGGCTCAAGGTTGGACAAATCGTTTTCAAGTTGGTGATTTTGTCTGCGTGCCTACCAAGCTGGTTTGGCAAGGAGCAGCGGCAGATCCGGACCTGATGGTATTCCTGGCTTGGCAAATCGCCGAAGGGTATGAGCAGTCGGAGCGTGGGACGTTTAGCATCACCCACAAAGATACAGCTCAACTTGAAAGGCTGAGTCAAATCTGGCAACAGTTAGGGGAGCGGTATCAATTCAAAACCAACAATCCTGCCATCCAGACTTTTCCTGGCAAGGTACCAGCCCTCACGATGAATAGCCAAACCTATCGCCGATTTTTAGAGGCTAAAAGCTATCACTGGGGCAAGCGATCGCGGGAGAAGGTGATTCCGCCGTTCGTGATGCAGGCAGATTTAGACGGTGTGCGACTTTTTCTTCGCAACTATTTTGATGCTGAAGGCTCGGTCATTGCCAGTATGCGGAGTGTCGAAATTTCCACAGCATCACCGCTATTAATGCAGCAACTTGCCTGTCTCTTGCGGCGCTTTGGCATTTGGTTACGCATCTCAACACGACAAAAGCGAGCCACGAATGGTTCGCGCATCTTTCGGCCTTATTGCATCGGTGTGCTAGGTGGCAACTCTGCTCGCAGATTCTTGCAAGAGATTGGCTTTGGCAATCCTCAGAAACAGCAAAAATTAGTTGCCATTTGCGATCGCATCAGTAATACGAATGTCGAAGGAATTCCAGCTTCTCATCTCGTTGCCCAAGCGGTAACAACGTCAAAGCTACCAATTCGCCATTTTGGTATGCACAACACCGTCTACATTGATGGTTCGCAGCAGTTTTCCCGGACTAGCTTGGAACGAGTCGTGGCAGGTTGCGATCGCATTCTCAGTGGGGTCGCCGAGCAGGAATACAGACAACTTAAAGCGTCTAAATGGACTGCCCAAACCTTGGCAGCTTATGCCCAGCTAAATACCCAGCAACTTAGCTTGACTCGCCAGCACTTACAGCAACTGCTGAATCAGGAAGTGTTTTACTGTCCCATTGTTGCGATTGAAGAGGTGGCATACGAAGGCTGGGTTTACGACTTTGAGGTGAGCCATCACCACAACTTTGTAGCCAACCAGATTCTTTGCCACAACACGATTCAAACGATCGCGTTCCTCCTGCATCTCAAAGAACAAGCAGCCCTAGAGCAACCTACATTACTGGTTTGCCCTACCTCTGTACTAGGTAACTGGGAGCGGGAAGTGAAGAAATTTGGTCCCACTCTCAAAGTGATAGTACATCACGGCGACAAACGCCCAAAGGGTAAGGCCTTTGCGAAAGCTGTCAAAGATCAACACTTAGTCATTACAAGTTACGCCCTGATTCAACGAGACCTTAAAGACCTACAAAGCATTAAGTGGCAGGGTGTAGTCTTGGATGAAGCGCAAAACATCAAAAATCCAGAGGCCAAGCAGTCGCAAGCGGTACGGCAGCTAGAAAACCACTTTCGCATTGCCTTAACCGGGACTCCCGTAGAAAACCGCCTCTCGGAGCTGTGGTCGATCTTGGACTTCCTCAATCCGGGATATTTGGGGCCGAAGAACTTCTTCCAACGACGGTTCGCGATTCCCGTCGAGCGTTACGGCGATACGGCCTCGCTTAAAACTTTGCGATCGCTCGTGCAGCCCTTTATCTTGCGCCGCCTGAAGAGCGATCGCAGTATTATCCAAGACTTGCCTGACAAGCAGGAAATGACCATTTTCTGTGGGTTAACCGCCGAGCAAGCCAAGTTATACCAGCAAGCTGTTGATGCCTCCTTAGCCGAAATTGAGAGCGCCGAAGGCATCAAGCGACGGGGCATGATTCTGGCGCTGCTGGTGAAGCTAAAGCAAATCTGCAATCATCCAACTTTATTGAAGGATGAAGGAGGCGGGAGGAAGGATGAAACTAAGACTACTTCATCTTTCAAAAGCCGTTCTGGTAAGCTTCAACGACTAGAGGAGATGCTAGAAGAAATTTTATCGACGAGCGAGGAAGTAGGGGCCAACCGCGCCGATCGCGCCTTGATCTTTACTCAGTTTGCGGAGTGGGGCAAATTGCTGCAAGACCACCTGCAAAAACAACTGAAGCAAGAAGTTTTCTTTCTGTACGGCAGCACCTCGAAGAAGCAACGGGAGGAAATGGTCGATCGCTTTCAGTATGACCCCCAAGGGCCAAGAATCTTTATTCTCTCGCTAAAAGCAGGAGGAGTGGGTCTTAACCTGACTCGCGCCAATCACGTCTTCCACTTCGATCGCTGGTGGAATCCCGCCGTGGAAAACCAAGCCACTGATCGGGTGTTTCGCATCGGCCAGACTCGCAATGTTCAGGTGCATAAGTTTGTCTGCAACGGCACCTTAGAGGAAAAAATTCATGAACTGATCGAAAGTAAAAAAGCTTTAGCCGAACAAGTCGTAGGAGCAGGTGAACACTGGCTCACCGAACTGGATACCGACCAACTCCGCAACTTGCTCTTGCTCGATCGCAGTGCCGTGATTGATGAGGAGGCTGAATGACCCACTATTCTCCTAACTTTTCCACTAAAACCAACGAACCGTCTAAAGCTACCACTGCCGCCGATGGCGTTTCTCTCCAACCAAGTCGTGAGTGGTGGGCGCAACGCTGGGTAGACGTTTTGGAATCCTTTGGTTGGCGGCGACGGTTAGAACGCGCCCGCAACTATGCTCGC
This sequence comes from Allocoleopsis sp., assembly GCA_036703355.1. Taxonomy (GTDB): domain Bacteria; phylum Cyanobacteriota; class Cyanobacteriia; order FACHB-46; family FACHB-46; genus Trichocoleus. The sequence goes on from DATNPE010000095.1 coordinate 2,760, forward strand.
CAGGGCAATGTTTTAGCGCTGGAATTTCAGGGACCCAAGGTTTCTGCCCTGGTTCAGGGTACGGCTCCAGAACCGTATCAAGTCTTACTCTCTCTCGATCCCTTCGATGATGAGCAATGGGGCTATGTGATTGAAACCATGTCGCAACGAGCGATCTTCTCAGCTAAGTTACTGGCGGGAGAAATGCCTCAAAGCATTGAAGAAGTCTTTACTAGCAACGGTCTCAGCCTATTTCCCCTAACGCGGTTCGATATCCACAGCAAATGTTCTTGTCCTGACCCCGCCAACCCTTGCAAACACATTGGAGCGGTTTACTACCTGTTGGGCGATCGCTTTAGCGAAGATCCCTTTGTCCTGTTTGAACTGCGGGGGCGCACTAAAGAGCAAATTATCGCTGCGCTCAGACAGATGCGGAGTACTAGCAGCGACACAACGCCCGAAACAACAGAAGCGGTGACCAGCGATCGCCCACAGCCAAATCCGCCTCTCAAAATCGACCAATTCTGGCATTACAGCGAACAGTTGGAGCCGTCCTTAGTGGTCATCGCACCTCCGCCCAGCACGGAAACGATCCTAGATGTACTCGGTCCTATCCCAGTGAAACTAGAAACCAGCCCCAGTGCCGCCACCGCTCAGGCTTCTACTTCAGCCGCGATCGATCATCTGCGTTCCATCTACACAACTGCTAGCCAACAGGCGGTTTTGGCTGCCATGAACACTGCGGGCAATTAATGCAACCGTGGCATTCTAAGGCTATTGACCAAATTCTAAGCGGGCTTGCTCAACCAATTCAGCCGTTACCGTATCCATCTCCCCTTCTCGCGCTAAATGCTCAATTCGCTGGCGGGCCTGCGATCGCACAAAAAACGGGATGTTTTGTAGTTTAACTTTCGCTTCCGGTGTCCACTTCAAAGCGTCAGTCAGATCGGATTCGCGCATATTCGTCTTCCTAGAACTGTCCTGAGTTCTATCATTTCAAACTCTTGACCTTGCTTGGCTCTCCTTTGCGTTTCCTTTACGTTTCGGTTCAGCCTGTCTCTTCTTTTGGCAGGGCGAGCACCAGTTGAGCTAGGGAAAGGGGGTGTGGGGGCAGTGCCCCCAGGCAGAGGTTTCCCTGCACCCCATTCAAACCCGTTAGCCTGCGACTATGCGATCGCCCTACCCCTTGCCTATAAAAAAGCCCCTGCTGTTACACAGGAGCTTGAAATTTATTTACCTATCAGGCTAAGACAAACTTGATAAAGATAGTCTTAGTCGAGGTCAGGCATGGAGAGTACGGGTTCGCTCTCACGGTTAATGCCTCGCTCAAAACCAGCTGCAGCCGCACGAGCACGACCTGCGTGCCACAGGTGACCGACTAGGAAGAAGAAAGCGAGCACAAAGTGAGAAGTTGCCAACCAAGCGCGAGGAGATACGAAGTTAACCGAGTTGATTTCGGTTGCCACACCACCTACAGAGTTCAGAGAACCCAGAGGAGCGTGAGT
>DATNPE010000096.1:0-4605 GCA_036703355.1 Allocoleopsis sp.
ATTCCACCAAGCGAGGCGCACTAAAGGCATCCAGCCGTTCTAGCACTTTTGGGTCACCGACATGGACTTGCTCTTGCTTCAGCACTACAGGCACAGGCACGACGATCGCAAAGTCTTTAACCTCTCCCTGAAAGTCGTTGGCCATCGTTAAGACAGTCCGCTCCCCATCTCGTACGATCGCCACTTGAGACGCTTTGTTGTACAGCTTGGTGTCAGCCTTCGCCACATAAAAGCCACAAAAAGCCCAAGCAGTAGGCGCATACCCAACCAAAATTACCAGCGCCAATAGCAAGGCCAGTAATATTCGCAACGGCTTCATAAAAAATTTCTCCAGGTGCGTGAACAGGAAGGTTGAGGAATGTTGCGCCTATGCCTCAGCGGCGGCAGGCGTGGTCGCTGCATCAGACTCAGCAGCAGGCGAGCTCAACCAAGCAAAGCGAGGCGCAGACCAAAGTAGGTCGAGTAGCAACGTGGTGGGAGCGAGGGCAAATAGCGCCCAAAATACAGCCGTTGGCATGAAGAACTGATTGCGGAGCACAAAGGTTAAGCCAGCAATGCTCATAGACCACACCAAGCGCCCGATTCGAGCATTGGGAATCGATCGCGGGTCCGTGATCATGAACAAAGCAAACAGCAATAAAGACCCGCTCATCAACCGATGCCAGTAGACATCCCAGGTCCAACCTAACCACCAGTTGCGGTAAGCTTCTAAGCCAGCATAGGTGGCTAAAAAGGCGACTGAAGTGTCCCAGCGACCCACCCGCTGAAGCACCAGACCGCCCGCCCCCAAAAACAACAAGCCATACCAGCCCTCGTCGCCCCACTGCCCCGGTGAAACCCAAGCATCGTGAGTCAGCACTAGAACAGCGATGATGCCAAAGTTGGCGGGATTAAAAAAATGCTTGCCGCCTATCCGTAAGACAAACTTACTCAGGATTGCCAAGCTACTTGCTAGTGCTACGGTGCTCATGTGATCAGCTCTGAGCAGTAAGCACAGCCCTAAAGCGGTAATCAAAGCACTCCGGAGCGATCGCCCCTGCCCCCCCGCTAGTGCCGCTTGTTCGGAACTTGGTGTCGTTATCGAGCCAATGTCATCTGACTGCAATGGTTGCGATCGCCACCTGTACCACTGTTCTTGCAACCCAGACATCAGCCATTGAGTCGCGAGGCAAGTTGCAATCGTGACTGTCAAGAACTCAGGCCGCACCGTCCAATCTCTTGTGCCCAAGCCCAGAATCAGAAACAGGGAAAGAAACAAAATCTGGTAATCGCGAGCATCCTGTAGCAGCATGACTAAAGCACAGGCGAAGGTCGTCCCCAATCTAGACGAGCCTACCCTAGAACAGCCTTACTGTTACAGAAATTGTTACAAGTGCTCTCAGTATTTTTGCTCAGCTAGCCACTGTCACTAGTCAACTACAGCCGATAGTGGCGATAGACTTCACTAGCAGCACGATGCAGCAGCGAGTGGCGATACACCAGAGCGTCTAGATCATCCGCATAGCCCCCGCCGATCACACAAGCCACTGGATAGCCTGCCGCCACACAGGTATGTAACACCTGCATTTCGCGACGGAATAAACCCGTATCTGTCAACGCCAACTTACCCAAGCGATCGCCCAAATGTGGATCAACCCCCGCATCGTAAAGGACTAAATCTGGACGCACTTCACTCAACAAATCGGGTAAGTAAGCATCTAGCGTTTGCAGATAGGCATCATCTTCCATCCCGACAGGCAAAGGCACATCTAGATCACTCTTTTGCTTGGTACCGGGAAAGTTAACTTCACAATGCATCGAGAATGTGAACACACTAGGGTCGTCTTGAAAGATCAGCGCTGTCCCATCGCCTTGGTGTACATCCAAATCTACAATCAGCACTTTTTCGACTAGACCTAGTTTCTGGAGCGTACGAGCCGCGATCGCCAAATCGTTAAAAATGCAGAAGCCAGAGCCATAACTGGGAAAGGCGTGATGAGTGCCCCCAGCAGTATTACAGGCCAGCCCTTGTTGCAACGCTAGCTGAGCCGTGAGAATGGTGCCTCCCACCGCAGTACAGGTGCGATCGACCAACGCAGAACTCCAAGGCAAGCCAATCCGACGCTGGGCTTTTGGGTCAAGCGTGCCATCGCAGTAAGCCTGCACATACTCTGGCGTATGCACCAACTCTAGAATTGCTTGTGGAGGGCGCTCAGGTCTAAAAAACTGCTCTGGCTGAGCCACTCCCTCGCTCAACAACCGCTCATAGAGTAGCCTGAATTTGGCCATTGGAAACCGATGTCCCTCTGGTAAGGGCGCAACATAAACCGGGTTGTAGACCAAGGGTAAGTCCATGCACTTGCTTACACTGGAGACAGAATCGTGAAATTCTTGCACACTCGTTTGGAGCTTCGCCTGCATACCAACGAATCAAAAATTGCCTCACCCCTTCAGCAAGGAGCCGATCATGGAATTAAGAATTGCTTGGCAATACGGCAGCAGCAACCCAGAGAACAGTAATCACTTTGCCACTATTAATCAGTGGTGGAACAATTTAAATGGCAAAGAAATTCTCTGGCAACAACGACTACTACCCCCCGCAACGGAGGCGCAGAATCTCAACTGGGAAACTCAGCGCTTTGATGAAAAATTTATAGCCGTCAATCCCACCATTCGGGGCATCACGCTGTATTGGCAAAAACCCAATTCACCCCAAGAGCGTAGTACAACTGCTCACAAACTGGAATTAGACCAGCTGCATCAGCAACTCTATATTTTTCCACAATCACAAAAAGAAGTCGTGATTCGGGTCGAATTGCCACAAATCACTTACCAGAACCTAGCCATGCAAAATCCTCAGTGGCAGGTCACTCCCAACGGCGATCAGTACGTCCTCACACTCAAGGACGATCGCCAGAAAGTCAGAGTGCAAGCAACTTTTGATGCTACCCAACTTAGTCAACTCAAGCAACAACTACCTTAGTTGCGGCATCAGCACAACACAGCTACCGAAGCAAACGCTAGGGTTTCCAGCCTCTGCCTCGGTAGCAATTAAGTTGTCGTGGGTGTACCAAATAGACCTATCCTAAGGAATGAAACGGGCTTCGCTACAAGGATAGTCCGTGCAACAAGCAACCTTAGTTAGTCGCTTGAGCTGCCAAAAGTTGCTTTAGCTTTTCTAACTCCTGTGCCCAGCGTGGATCAGGTTGAACTGCATCGCTATCAGTGGAGGTGCTTGCTGCAACGCGCCGAGACTTATTGTTGTTACCACCTTTGTTACGGCGGTTGCCACCCGCAGGCGCAGCGCTAGGAGTGCTACCACCCTCTGCACCTGTTTCTTCTTTTCCTTTAGCCCGAGGCAGCGCTTTCTCAATTTTTAGAGCGCAGTCTTTGAGCATGAAGCCATTATATTTTTCAATAATTTCATCGGCTTGCTCATCGGTTTTGACAGTCACAAAACCAAACCCACGGCACTTGCCAGTTTTCCGGTCAGTGATAACCTTGGTAGAGACAGAATCACCAGCCTCAGCAAATACTGCGGCTAACTCTTGACGCTCTACCTCTTTGGGTAAATTGCCTACATAGAGACGAATAGACATGAAAGATACCTCCAGACATCGGTTCAGATAAACTTGCGTGAAAGCATTAACCTCATGCAGTGGGCGAGAGACTGCCTTGATAGATCACTCTACTAATAGCTACGCCTTGTACTCCCCTCGCTAACATCGAAAACACAGCTCCTCGCCTTAAATAGCTGTCCAGTCCCCTTCATCCAATGCTTTGCACTTCAATAAAGAGCAATTTGAACTTCATCATGGTTGTAGGTTTTTAATTATCACTGGAGGCTTATATTTGAGTGTTTTCTGTTTAAACTGCTTTCCCATGATTTCTATGCCATTCATTAAGGTATCACGGCCTTAGATACGCAGCTAGGTAAAATCTTAAGTTTCAGACTTGAGCCAGATCTTTCTGAGGGGATTGGCAAAGTGAGGTTTGAATATACCAGTAGATTGACGCAAAATTCATACTTTTTGTAGTCTGTCTCAATAAAAACCAGCCGATGGCTACGGCTGGTCAAGCTTGCTGTGTTGGGAGGAAGAAAACCTGACACCAAGACGGTTTTGCTGTAAAAACTGCCATTACTCAAGGCTGAGCCACGTCTTCGGCAAATCGGATCTCTCTGTAAAGAAATGTAACACAGGCTTGCAAGATTACGCAATATTTCTTTACAAGCTTAGATGTTTTTTTGAAAAAGCAATAAGTAAATATTACTAATATCCACCCACAAATAACAGGATATAGGTGCCAACGCAGACGGCAATTCCAGCTAGCAGGGTAGACCACAGGGGATGCTGGCTATCACTGGTTTTGCCACTAGGGCTTCGGAGCGTTTCTAAGTCAATCCAAGGGGTAGCGCCGCGATGAAACCAACCTTTCGCGGTGACTGTTTGCTGAACTAGGTTACGAGGCTGTGGCGATCGCGGCCAAAATGCTCCCAACGGCCCCACAATCGAGGTGTGGTGCAGTGGCAGCAATCCTGTCTCGGTTTGTAGAATCAGATGTTGACTCAACCAGTTAGCAATGCCTCTACGTCCCAGCAATTTGCCCTGGAGTTGTATAGGTTTG
>DATNPE010000097.1:0-6694 GCA_036703355.1 Allocoleopsis sp.
AGGCGTTGAAAGGTCACAATAGCCGCATTTTTGCTGTCGCTTTTAGCCCCGATGGCACGATGCTAGCCAGTGGCAGCGATGATGAAACCGTCAGACTCTGGAACGCCAACACCGGACAATGCTGCAACATCCTCAGAGGACACCGTGACTGGGTTCGCACCGTTGCGTTCAGCCCAGATCAACAACTACTCGCCAGTGGTAGCGAAGACCATACGATCCGCCTCTGGGAAATTCAGACGGGCCAATGTCGTACTGTTTTGTCTGGACACAAAAGCTGGATTCAATCCGTTACTTTTAGCCCTAACGGTAAAATTTTGGTCAGTGGCAGCGAAGACCGCACCATTAAGCTCTGGCATTTAGAAACTGGTACTTGCCTCAAAACTCTGAAAGGTCACACGAGTCGAGTTTTAGCCGTCGCCTTAAGTCCCGATGGTAGCTTGCTGGCCAGCGCCAGTGATGACCAAACTATCAAACTGTGGAATTTGGAGACAGGTGAGGTGCAGGCCACGCTGAATGGACATACCGATTGCGTTTGGGCTGTCGCCTTTAGCCCCGATGGTCACAGTTTGGCTAGTGGCAGCGATGACCAAACCGTTATACTGTGGCACATTGCACCTCCTGATCCTGCTCCCCCACGGATGATTTTGGCGGGACACCGCGATCGCATTCGTTCAGTGGCGTTTCATCCTGCTGGAACTTTGCTGGCCAGCGCCAGTGATGACGAAACCATTCGCCTCTGGGATGCAGCAACCGGAGAATGCCTCAACATCCTTAGAACCAAGAAACCTTATGAAGGTCTGAACATTACTGGTGTGACTGGGCTGACCGACGCCCAAAAGCTCACCTTAAAGGCGTTAGGCGCAATTGATTAAACTGCCACTTCAAGTCTGCCGCCCCCCCCAAGTCAGTCACTACTAGAGCAGCTATAGCAATCCTAAATGGATTGTAAAAAGGGGTGTGGGGGCTTCGCCCCCACGCAAGGGTTTCACCCCTACACCCCATTAAAGAATCAAAAAGGATTGCTATATCAAGGCCGAATGTACCCAGCGCGGCAGTCTCTCAGCCAAGTTTTGATCGCTTGACCTGTAACTCCCTGGGCGCTGTTTTCTGGGGGTGAAGGTGGACGAGTCGCAGGATAAGGACCAAAGTGGGAAAACATCATGGCTAAGCGCCAACCACTCGCACTTTGGGTCAGGAATACCCAGTGATAACCTTGCAACTGGACAATTTTTCCGGCGGTATACTGACGCTCTAGAGTCGTGAAGAAAACTTGGTGCACGCCTTCTGTATCCGTGGGGGAGGTCGGTTGATACACTCCAGGCCCCAAAGCTAAAGGCTCAAACTCTGGGGGACTGATCAGGAGCACATAAGTCGGGGAGTTAGTGGAGCGATCGCGCCGGATTAGCCGCTGATGCACCCGGTTCATGTAGCCAGGTAAGTCTCGTAAGAGCAAGCCCACTAACGGCTGAAATTCACCAGGGCAAGCTGCCCGCTTGGGAATCTGAGGTTTAGCCGTGGGGCGCGGTTCTACTGGGAAACTAGGTGGCTGAGAAGCCGCGATCGCTCCTAACTGCAAGTTCAAGCCGCAGAGGATCAGGAGACTTAATTTCGCAACGTTCCACGATCGCATCTACGGGGTGCCTCTCGCTAGGCGATCGCCGCCAACTCATCACAAACTCGTGCAAAAGCCGCTTCGGGGTCAGGTGCAGCGGTGATGGGCCGACCAATCACCAAATAGCTAGCTCCCGCCTGGAGTGCTTGAGCTGGGGTCATGGCTCGTTTTTGATCGCCTGCCTCCGCCCAAGTGGGCCGCACCCCCGGACAAACCAAGAGGAAGTCATCGCCACAGGTTTGCCGCAGTTGCTCGGCCTCCTGAGGGGAACAAACCGCCCCTGCCAAGCCGCTCTCCTTGGCTAATAGCGCCATGTGTAGGGCATATTCTGGCAGCTCCAGGGGCACCTTCAGCTCAAAGGCCAGCATTCGCGAGGAGAGGCTAGTCAGGAGCGTGACTGCAATCAATTTGGGGGCGGGGAGACCCGCGGCGATCGCCCCTGCTTCAGCGGTGGCTTGAGAGGCTGCTAAAGCTGTTTTTCCGGCGGTCGCGTGAACGGTGAGCAAATCTACGCCGTATTTGGCAGCGGCTCGGCAGGCTCCCGCCATTGTGTTGGGGATGTCGTGCAGCTTCAGGTCCAGAAAGATGCGTTTCTCCCGCTCTTTTAGGGCTGTGAGAATGCCTGGGCCACTACTGACAAACAGCTCTAGCCCCACCTTCCAAAAACTAACCTGGGATAAGCGATCTACTAGGGCGATCGCCTCTGCCTCGGTGGGCACATCCAACGGCACAATAATTTTTTCTGCGACTGATGGTTCTACGACTGACATGGAGCCTCACGGGACAAGACGGACGAAGTTCTTTTTGCCGAGCTGGAGCACTCGTCCATACAACTCATCGGGGGAGTCGAAGGTGAGGTCTGCTTGATCCATGCGATCGCCCTCTAGCTTCACCGCGCCACCTTGGATTTGTCGCCGTGCTTCTGAGCTAGTTTTGCAGAGACCGCTGGCACTGACGAGGTAAAACAGCTTGGCAGGAAACTGAATCTCGGCCAGAGAAAACTCCCGCACTGCATTCCCTGCCGCCGTGCCGCCACCAATTAACTCTAAAGCCGCTTTTTGAGCCGATTGGGCGGCCTCTTGCCCGTGGTACTGTCCCACCACATCTACGGCTAAGAGTTTTTGGCGATCGCGCGGATTCTCTGGCAACTCATTGAGAGAGCGATCGGTCAGCAACTCAAAGTACTGCGGCAAGAGCGCATCGGGAACCTTCTCTAGCTTCGAGTACATGGTTAGCGGGTCTTCCAGCAAGCCAATATAGTTACCCAGCGACTTAGACATTTTCTGGTTGCCATCGGTGCCAATCAAAATCGGCATCAACAAGCCAAATTGCGGCGTTTGGCCAAAGTGACGCTGTAGATCTCGCCCCACGGCAATGTTGAATTTTTGGTCAGTACCGCCTAGCTCCACATCGGCTTGCACCGCCACCGAGTCGTAGCCCTGCATCAAGGGATAGAGAAATTCATGCAGAAAAATTGGGTTGCCCCGCTCGTAGCGCTCCGCAAAGCCTTCTTTCGCTAGCATTTGCCCAACGGTCATCGTGGAGAGCAATTCCAAAATCTTGGATAGATCGAGCTTAGCCAGCCACTCGGAGTTGTAGCGAATCTCTAAGCGACCGGGGGTGTCAAAGTCCAGAATCGGACGAACTTGATCCAGGTAAGTTTGGGCATTTTGTGCCACTTCTGCGGCTGTAAGCTGGCGGCGGACTTCCGACTTGCCCGTGGGGTCACCAATTTGAGCCGTGAAATCTCCAATAATCAAAACGGCGGTGTGTCCAGCGTCTTGAAAGGCTCGCAGCTTCCGCACTGGGATACTGTGCCCTAGGTGAACTTCTGCCCCGGTGGGGTCGATACCAAACTTAACGCGCAGTGGCCTGTCCGCTTGCGCTAAGCGTTGAATTAGGTTCTCGTCAGGGTCTTTACTATCAGCTCGATTCGGGAATATTTCACTCGTCCCCCGATATAGCCATGCGGAGCTTTGCTCAACGCGAGATGCATCAAGAGAGGTCATACTTTGCAAGGAGGCAACGGGGTTCGCTAAACTCACTGGAATAAAAAGGCTGGAGATACGAAAAATTTAGATTTGGGCAAACTTGGGCAGACTAAGTGCCCAGCCGTTATCTGGCAAACGCTCAACAGTCAGACTACTATATTGCCAACATTTCAGAAACACTTGCATCGACTCAACCTTGATCTTGAATCCAATTCGCCCTTCTCAATCTCCAGATTGAGGTTAATCTATTCCTTATTTGCTTTGATCGTCTCACCTAAGATAGTTGAACCCACTAATTCTAGTTGGAACCTGTTTAGCCAATTACCCTAGGGCGATCGCCATTAGAATTCTCCGGAAGCCTCCGCTTCAGGACGCTTGATCTTAAAAATGCCTTTTGTGTTGAGGAAGTGAAATCGCCGTGTCATCTAACACTATTGGACAGAAACCATCGGCCAACCCAGCACCTGTGCTGCATTTTGTGCAGGCAGTCGCCAAAGTTACAGGAGGCACGCTCCTGGGGATCACGATGTTATCCAGCTCTGTGCTGGCGGGAGGGTTAGTTGGTTTAGCGATTAGCTTCCGCAACCTCCCTGATGTGCGAATGCTAAGGAGCTACGTCCCCACCGAAACCACCCACATCTACGACATTAAGGGCAAGCTGCTGTCTAGCATCCACGGCGAAGCCAACCGGGAAGTGGTGCCGCTAGACAAAATCTCTCCCGATCTGAAGCGAGCGGTGATCGCGATCGAGGACAGCCATTTCTACTCACACCACGGCATCAATCCAGTGGGAGTCACGCGGGCCTTGATGGCTAACCTGGAGCAGGGCAGAACGGTGGAAGGGGGTTCTACCCTGACCATGCAGTTAGTCAAAAACCTATTTCTGTCTCCCAAGCGGGCGTTTAGTCGCAAGGTAGCAGAGGGGGTACTGGCCCTACGGTTAGAGCAAACTTTGACCAAAAACCAGATTCTAGAAATGTACTTGAATCAGGTTTATTGGGGCCACAACACCTACGGCGTTGAGACAGCCTCGGCTAGCTATTTTGGCAAACATGCTTCTGACTTGAACCTGGCTGAGTCCGCCATGCTGGCAGGTTTAATTCAAGCACCGGAAAGTTACAGTCCCTTTATTAATTACAAACTGGCCAAGCAACGCCAACTCGTGGTGCTGCGTCGTATGCGGGAGTTGCAATGGATTACCCCGCAAGAAGAAGCTGCTGCCCGGAAGCAACCCCTGAAATTGGGACAAATTACTTCTTTTCAAGGCAGCAAGATGCCCTATGTCACTGAAGCAGTTGTGCAAGAACTGACCAAACGCTTTGGACGGGATGCTGTGCTCAAAGGTGGCATGCGGGTACAAACCACGATTGATACCAAACTCCAACGCATCGCTGAAGATACAGTTACCCGCAGTCACTATCGTCTCTCCTATCTCGCGGATCAAATGGCGTTGGTAGCCGTTGACCCCAGAACCCACTTTGTGAAAGCGATGGTCGGTGGCGTGGACTACAAACAGAGCCAATACAATCGAGCTATCCAAGCACTGCGGCAGCCAGGTTCTGCCTTTAAACCGTTTGTCTACTATGCAGCTCTAGCTTCTGGTAAATATGGCACTGACTCGACCGTTTACGACTCTCCAGTCAGCTACCCAGATGGCTATGAATACTATTCACCCCAAAACTACGACGGCACCTTCGCAGGAGCCATGAGCCTCCGTCGAGCACTGGAGATGTCGCGCAATATTCCGGCGGTGAAGTTGGGACAGGAAATTGGCCTCAATAAGGTGATCGAGATTTGCCGCACCTTAGGCATCAAGAGTCCCATCGAACCTGTCATTTCTCTGCCTCTAGGTTCTGTTGACTTAACCCCTCTGGAAATGGCGGGGGCTTACGCCACCTTTGCCAATAATGGCTGGCATTCTGACACTACCTTTATTGCTCAGGTCACCGACAGTGGTGGTAATTTGCTGTTGGACAATACACCGAAACCACAGCTGGTGCTTGACCCTTGGGCTGCTGCGGCTTTGAATGATGTATTGCAAGGGGTGATTGAGCGAGGGACTGCAACATCAGCTCGTCTAGGCCGCCCTGCTGCGGGTAAGACGGGTACCACCTCTTCAGAGCGAGATATTTGGTTTGTGGGCTATGTGCCGCAATTATCGGTGGCAGTTTGGGTTGGCAATGACAACTACGCGCCTCTAGGCTATGGGGCGACGGGAGGAACGTTGGTGGCTCCGATCTGGCGTGACTTTATGGAGCAAGCGCTGCAGGGAGTGCCTGCCCAGAGTTTCCGTCCTGCTTCTGATTTTGACCGACCTTAGATTTCGTTTGTGCTTAAACTTATCGGTTGTGGGGCGTGGGCAAGGTCTGCGCTCCTAACAAAACGAAATGCAACGATGGGAGCTGCACAATAGTTTGGGGCTAGCTTGAATTAGCTTTAAAACCAATAATAATATCGGCTTTTTATTGGAGTTGAAAGTGTTCTTTGATACTTTTAACTCCTTTTTTCTTGTTAAATTCAGATGCAAGTCCTCGTTAACCCAGCCAGCAGCAAGGGCTAACCAACAAGTGCTGGACTGTAATATTCATCGTTATCTTGACTAAAAGTCTGACCAAAAAGCAATTCAACAGACTGCTGTGATTCAACTGCTATAAGTTGATCTAAATCACATCAAACTTGCTCTATCGCAGCTTCTAGAAAGTTGAAATTTTCTTATTAGATATTGTTAACAATATGCTGCCATTTCTGGAGAGATGGGATATGATCTCTACCGAAGCTAGATTCAATAATAAAGCTGTAGAGTAATTTCTAACTATTACTCTCGTCTAGTGAGAACTAGCAGGATATTGATTTCGTTCGGTTTGGAGATAATTGTGACTATTTACGTTGGCAACCTGTCTTTTCAGGCTACAGAAGAGGATTTAAAGGAGATCTTTGCTGAGTACGGTAAAGTCAACCGAGTTAGCCTCCCAACAGACCGCGAGACAGGAAGAAAACGGGGTTTTGCGTTTGTCGAGATGGAGGATGACGCGAAAGAAGACGCAGCGATCGCTGAGCTAGATGGCGCAGAGTGGCTGGGTCGAGAACTCAA
>DATNPE010000098.1:0-2796 GCA_036703355.1 Allocoleopsis sp.
CATGGATCCTAGCGCTTGGTCGAGTTCAGCGCTCTCACGGGCTTGGATCGCCTCGGTGAATCAGTTACGTCGCCAATATCCTCGCGGCAGGCTTTATTGGCTCTTGATCTCCTCTGGCTATCGCACCTACCGCTTTTTGCCCACCTTTTGGCAAGAGTTTTATCCCCGCTACGATGCCTCTATGCCTCTGAAGATGTCCAGGTTGATGCAATTTCTAGCGCAGCGGCAGTTTGGCGACTGTTATGATGCGACGACTGGGATTGTGCGGTTCCCTCATCCCCAACAGCTCAAAGGTCAGCTTCAGGGGATTCCGGAGGAGCGATGCAAAGATCCTCATATTGATTTCTTTGCCACTCACAACCCGCATCACGATCAAGGAGATGAGTTGGTGTGTTTGGCAGAGATTACCGAAACAAATTTAACGCCAGCAGGACGGCGGATGTGGTTCGCCACGCTGGCACCTGCGGTGGTGTAACGAATCATGAGTAGCAAAGCTGGGATGCAGACAGCAACTTTTAATCATCCCGATCGCTTTATTCAAGGGTGGCATTGGGCGCTGCGATCGCGAGACCTCAAAGTGGGGCAGGTGAAGCCTGTGCAACTGTTGGGGCGAGAGTTGGCGATCTACCGCGACCAATCGGGCAAAGTGGTAGCGCTGGATGCCTACTGTCCCCATATGGGAGCGCATTTGGCGGAGGGCAAAGTCGATGGCACAGGCATCCGCTGTTTTTTCCATAACTGGAAATTTGATCCTGAAGGGCATTGTGTGGATGTCCCTTGCTTAGGCAAAGCGATTCCCGCCAAACTTTCCAGTTGGCCCACTGCCGAGCATTACGGCTTGATTTGGGTCTGGACCGGAGAAACACCCCAGCAATCTCTCCCTTTTGTCCCGGAGCTAGAACATACAGACTGTGATGTAATGTTTGGGTCGCATTTTTTCAAAAATTGTCATCCCAACGTGCTGCTGATCAATGCGATCGATGCTCAGCATTTCAATACGGTGCATCACTTTCCGATTCAGATTGTGTTTCGCACGGAGACGCTGCATCGCAATGCCATCACCTTTAGCAACACCACTAGAGGCGGTAATGAATCCTGGCTGATGCGCTTGATTCAGCCGTTGTACAAAAATGAGGGTACCTACAGCATGTGCTACTGGTATGGCAGCACGGGCACCGTCACCCTCGGCCCTGATTTTCTGCATTTCTACATTATGTTTACGCTGCGGTTGTTGGAAGGTGGCAAAACTGAAGGACAAACCGTTTTAATCACGAAAAAGCGGCCTAGTTTTCTAGGTTGGCTCTTAAACCGAATGATTTTGTATATCACCCAGTTAGTTGGAAATTACTTTGCCAAAGGGGATACCCAAATCTTCCAAACCATTAAATTTAATCTCAAAACTCCAACCAAAGCCGATCAATCAATTGTGCAGTTTATGCAGCATGTGGAGCAACAGCAACCACTGACCTGGGGAACCTGGGAGCCAATTACAGAACTGGCACAAACCCCACTGATAGAACCGCCAGAGGATAAGCCTAAGGTGGAGCCAGAACGAATCCGGGAAGCAGTATGAAAACAGTCCTAATTACAGGCTGCTCCTCTGGGTTTGGACGCGGCATGGTAGACGAGTTTCTGCGCTGCGGTTGGCAGGTGATCAGTACGATGCGTCATGCTGATCAACGCCGAGAGTTACTAGCAGAGCCGCTAGAGAAGTATGGCGATCGCTTAACGATTCTCTCTTTAGACGTGACCGATCCAGCCCAACGAGAAGCAGTTGTGGAGTATGTGCGCCAAAAAGGAGATCTGGATTGTCTTGTGAATAATGCAGGCGATCGCTTCTTCGGTCCACTCGAAGATCTCAGTGAAGCTCAACTGCGACGACAAATGGAGGTGAATTTCTACGGCCCCGCACTGCTGACACAAGCTTTGTTACCGGAGATCCGAGCCGCCCAAGGCACCATTATTTTCATCTCCTCGACGTTTGGTTATACAGGCTTCCCGCTCACTTCTGCTTACTGCGCTAGCAAACATGCCTTGGAAGGCTTAGCCGAGAGTCTGTACTACGAGCTAAAACCGCATGGCGTACATGTAGGGCTGATTGAACCCGGAGCTAGCCGCACTAACTTTGGTCACGATCCGGGCTGGGCAGCGGGAGACTCGGCAGCCTATCAACTACAGATGCAGAATTATCACTTGCTCAAAGATCGATTGCGAGCTACATCACCCAACAACACACTCCGGGTAGCGCGACAAGCGGTGGCGTTGGCAGAAGGGCGATCGCGCCGTTTGCGAGTGCGGGTTGGGCGAGATGCGGCGTTGATGTATCTCTTTCAACGGTTGATCCCTGATTGGATTCGTCTACCTTTATCTAACCTGTTTTACCGTCGGATCTTTTTACGGAGGCCAGCTTAATGAACTCAAACATTGCTGGATTTGATCTCCCTTTGCTTGCCGAAGGAGATAAACTCAACCGAATTTTGGCCTCAGCATTCGGTGACCAATCACCCTTAGTAGGACAGCCTTCCTACAAAGTAGTGACGCTGCAACCCTACTGGGATGCTACACATTTTGGCTTGGAACGAGTCGCCATTTTTCAAGATGCGAGTGAGGAAGAGCAGCGGGCGATCGCGCAAATCGCTAGCCAAGGATTGTTAGCAGAAGCTTACTTTGTAGAGAAAGCAGGTATGGGCTATATGGCCAAGATGCTCTTGCTAGCGGAAACGCTAGAGGAACGGATGCTCTACAGTCTCTTTGCTGCTGAGGAGGCCACGCATTTGGCTCAGATTCGGAGCTTTT
>DATNPE010000099.1:0-14205 GCA_036703355.1 Allocoleopsis sp.
GCCTTCCGGTACAAAGGTGATCAAAGGCTTGCCGATGAGATAGGACCGTTCGATATTGAATAACCGGGCTGCTGCTTGATTGGCTTCTTGGATCAGGCCTTGGGCATCGGTTACCAGGTAGCCATCAGGTGCCGATTCAAACAGCTCTGCATAGCGCTGGCGCTCTAACTCAGCTAATTCACGAGCTTTCAAAAGTTCCTCATTTTGCTGCCGCAGCTCTTCTTCTGCGACATGCAGCTCTTCTAGAGCGGTCCGCAACTCTTCTAGGGATTCATTGAGAAGTTCAGGATGTTGCCCAGCAATGGTTCTAGCGTTATCGAATACTTTCTCGGTCTGTTGTTGTACCAATTCCAACTGCTGAGCTAATATCCTCCCACTGCATTTAGCATTCATATTATCTGTAAACCGAAACAGTTTTTTACAAAAAAGAGATTATTAAAAAGTTATGGGCTTACTTAAAATTTTAGGTAAGCGAGTTGAGAGCAGTTTACTGGAGCGATCGCTATTAATCAACCGATTCAGGGCGTAGATTTTTTACTAGCTGATGAATCCTCTTAATAATAGTCAACGGCTAACTTTTGCTTGTCAGTCTTAATGAAGATACTTTTTAATCTGCTTTAAACAGTGTTGAAAAAATATTAAATCTATGAATTGCAGCCCATCAAACCATGAATGAAACTGGTATAAAACCTACTCTATGCAAGACAAAAGGGACAGGTTTTTACCTATCCCTAGCATTGAACGTTACTTCAAATTCAGCAAATTTTAGGTCAACGATTTTGGGGCAAATTTAGCAGTTGTGGGAACAGGGCCAAGCCCATTAGCGGCTGTGCTCTCTGCTGCTGTAGCCAATCACCGCAACCTTGTGGCGATAGACGAGTTCTGCGCCATACCAACCAGACAGCCCCAGCAAGCTCGCAACAATCACGGAAATGATGATCCCCGTCGGCAAAACTGCACCAGTGGTATTTCCCCAACGCAAGGCAAAGTTCGCGATCGAGAGTAATAGGACGGCAACATTGAGGGACATATGTGCCCAACCTGCGGTGCGCTTGCGAACTCGCTCAATTTTGAGGAAGTCCATCATCCCAGTAATCGCGGCAACGATTCCTGACGCTATCCCCACGCCAATCAGCCAGAAAGAGCCTCTAGCCCAGAACGCATCCTTGGTTAACCAATAACCTAAATCTGTGCCTGCTGCTAAGACGAGGACCGCAATGGGAAACGTGACAATCAACGGATGCAGCGGATGGCCTGCGATCGCCACGGTGCTAACGATGCCATTATCCCGATAATCGCTTTCTTCGCTCTCAATCACAGGTGGAATATTGGGGGTTTGTACCATAGTCCGTCTCCTTTTGTTGCTAATAATTAGGGCAATATTGAGCTGAATCTAATTAGCTATCTCCAGAGGGGAACTGCTCGACTAGAGCATTGGCTTCTAGTGTTAAACGGCCCTCTTGCACATTCAACTGCCTCACGCGCAGGGACATCCCCTCTAGCTCAAAATTTCGTAAATCTAGCAGGGCACTAGCTTGCTCTAGCAAGGCTTTGTTGAGTTCTGGCGACAAGCCTTCCCCTTCGGAATACTGTACATTCTCCAGGGCAATGCGCTGGCCACCATCCATGACTTTGGGAGTCGCAGTAAAAGCAACTTGCTTGGTTTCTCCGGAGTTTTGCAGCTTGATCATCGCACTAATGGCGAACTTGCCGTCACCAGGGAGGCAGAAGCCTACTTGCTGAGCATCGATCGTCGTTGGTTGACCATCGATGGTGACAGGTAAATTTTGTAATTTCTCACGAATAAAATCTGAATTGAAGGCGCGGTTCATGTCCTCTGCGCTCAAGACCACATGTGCCTCTGCCTCAGTGGGCCGTTGAAGCTCAATTTTGCCAAAGGCAACGCTGAGAGGATTGATGGCGATGCTCCCTGTTTTGATGTGCATCTCCTCCATCCGCAGATCTTGCTGCATGACCATTCCCTGGCCTTCGATCTCCACAGAATCCACTTGGCCTTGCATGACCTTTATTGGATCAGTACGGATATCAACATTAATATCTTCTACTTCATCAAGCTGGCTAGAAATCCCAACTTCTGCCACCTTGCTGATCGCTTGCTCTCCCAGATCTGGCATATTAATTGCTGGTTTAAAAACTTCCGAGTGTCCGCCCTCACTTTAGGCCATCGGTTCTAGTAGATGTATCTACACCGCGATAGAGAGATGAGTAGCAATCAAGCTGCATCTACAAGCCCCTGAATTTCTGACTCATTGAGCAAAATAGTTGCTTCATAGCCAATCCGCCCCATCTCTGGTTCAGGTCCCAGCTCCATTTCAACCGCGTAGGTCCAGGTTTGGGCGTAGGGTTGGCAGTTTTTCACAGTGCCACATCCCCCGATAAAATAGACCTTCTGATTGAGATGAAATTGGGGCTGCATCTCGGCTGGGTGTCTTTGCGTGGCGATCGCCCCTGATCTGCTCTGCTCAAAGCAGATTGAGTTTGGAGTAGAGCGGTACCGCTGATGCCTTTTGGGATAAGAAACACTTGCAGGCTTGTGGTTACCTGAATAATTGAGCGATCGCTCTTCCTCTCGGCTAGGGGTCGATAATTGACGGTTCGTCATAAATTCCTCCGGTTTGCAGCGCTGTTGCGGTTCTACTTACTACAAGATTCCTAACTTGATACGGCTAGCTGTTGTTGTGCGCCCTGGGCGGTAGGCACCAGCGTCCACCCTGCTCGCATCAGCTTTTGGTAGGTAGCCCAGCCTTTAGAACCACCAGGAATGTTGTAGTCGCTGACAGCAAGCATGGGGCAAGCAGTGTAAGGCTTCCAGGGTTGGTTAGGCTGAGGCCGCAAATGCAGCACCTTCTCCCCATCTCCACCAGTGAGGGATAGCCAGCACATTTGACCTGACATATGATTCTCCTTGCAAATTAACTGTGTAGAGAGTCGTTTCCGAGCGACGACCCATTTAAGCAGCCCCTCAGTCCTGTAACGAAAAGGAGCATACATTGGTTGTAGCGGCAACCCCCGCTTAGTGTGTTCCTCCAAGAGGTTTGGTTAGGGGATGCTCACTTTATATCTACAGAGATAATTTGTCGTTGTGACTAGGCGTACAAGCAGGCGAATCAAAGCTTGTCGTCGTGCAAGATAATGTAGTGCTTAGGATCTAAGGTGATTTTGCCTTGTTGCTGTAGCTTGCCGAGGATACGAGTGACGGTGACTCTGGTAGTGCAACAAGCGTTGGCTAAGTCTTCATGGGTTAAGCGAATTTGAATGCGAGTGCCATTGCTCACTGGTTGGCCCATTTCTTTTTTTAACAACAGCAAGAAGTGATGCAGGCGATCTTGCACCCGCCGCCGTCCAGAAATTGAGAGAAATTGTTCTGCCTGTTGTAGCCGCTGATTTACCTGCGTTAGTAAAGATTGGGTGAGTTCAGGCGTCGCTAAGAGGTGTTGCCACGCGATCGAGGCTAACTCGACTTCATCACTCAAAGCTGTCGCTTGATACGTGGGTAGCGAAGTCAGCCCAGGCCCAAAAGGAGCCGATGGACCTGCAATCCCAATCAGTACTTCTTCCCCATTGTCAGAAAAGGTATTGAGTTTCACCAAGCCTTGCTGCACTTGCCAAATGGCATCTAGCTTGCAAGGAATAATTTCCCCTTTCACATACTTATGCACAGGGCCATTGGGCTGCTGGATAGGCGGCATCCTTAGGGAGGTCTGAGGCTCAAGCTGCTCTGGTCGCCGTTGCATCATCCACTGTAAGCAGGAGCGCTCCCCACTGAGATGAGTCACAGTACAGACCGTTGCACTCACCACAAAAGCACTCGCTTCCCGTGGCTGAATCGGTAGTTCCCATTCTTGCGATCGCTCCATTTGCGGCATTTGTAGCATCTGCTGCCGAAACATAGGGCGATACTCTGGCAGAACGAAGTTGAGAATGGGTTTGCCCATGAGAAATCGTTGAGCCACATTGAGGAGAGAAGCGGCGGAACGATTGGCTTCTTGGATGGTGCCGTCAAAACTGGTGATTAAATAGGCATTTGGAACCAAGTCAAACAGCTCTCGGTAGCGATCGCGCTCAGCAGCGAGCTGGTCCTGAAGGTGTAATAAGCTATGGTTTTGATGCTGTAATTCTTCAATGGCAACTTGCAACTCCTCTGAGGCAACTCCTAACTCCTTAAAGGCAGTGGGTAATAGTTCTAAAGGGGCAGAAGTAGACTCATTTGCAGCTTCATAAAGGCGACTCAGGCGTCCGTTCATTCCGGCCATATGTCGCAATAGGACTTCTAGCTTATCGCTATCAAGATTAAAGCTTGGATTGAGGGCGGGCTGTTGGGCTTTCATGGAAACAAATTGAATCAGGGCAATTCGAAAAAGCTAGCAAAATTGCGAATAAAACTGCCTTGGCAGCGCTCGGTTATATTGAGTATCTTCAGCATAGGAG
Source organism: Allocoleopsis sp. (assembly GCA_036703355.1). Taxonomy (GTDB): domain Bacteria; phylum Cyanobacteriota; class Cyanobacteriia; order FACHB-46; family FACHB-46; genus Trichocoleus. The sequence continues at coordinate 4,450 of DATNPE010000099.1, forward strand.
ACAAATTATTAAAAAGTTCAAGTTCTTCCCCTCGCTTGCTTTACACAATCTTTAAGTATCTGGGTCTCACCGTATTTCGCATGGAAAACAGTGTTATATAAGCTACAAAGCATTCTATTTTGTAGCGATCGCAGCCCTAAAAACCAAAACTCAAATCCTCTTGGCAACACAGTTCCAACTCAGGGTGTATAACAGACCACAAGGTAGCTTAATCTTTGCCTCTACCTAAGGTTAGAAGTCAGCTTAACGAAAGAACAGTTACTTTTCTTATTGGTTATCAGTGACTCATTCCACAAAATTGCAATTTTTGTAAAATTGAGCTTAACAACTGATATATTAAGTTAGGCTCTTAATTCCCAGAAGGGCTGAATAAAATTAAAATTTAATAGCAAGCCTCTAGGCAGACCATCAATAAATCCACTAGCCACCGCTAAGTTTTAGGCTAGTACTCTATATCTCTAAGATTTATCTCATCTAAAAAAGTTAAAATTCTGCCCAAACTTTGTTTAAGTTTTGGGAACAGCAGTCAGCACAATGAGTCTCTTGCTACCTTTTGTGGTTGACATTGACTCGGCTTCAAACTGTTAACCAACCAGCCTTTCATATTTTTGTAATTGCTGACTCTGCTTGCAGAGAGATTTTTCATCCTTGTGGCATTCACGAACAGTTTATTTGCGAAGTCTGTGGAAGTTATTTCTACATAGTTAAGCTTTGCTTCCACACTTTTAGTTCCTGGAAACCCTACCTCTATTGTGTTTATGACTCAGGTGAGTGAGACCATCCAAGTGTCACAGCAGTTGTCGGATGAGCAGCTACTAGCAATTTGCGAGGCCGCAGATGTCCTGGCTTGTCAGTGCCCTACTTATCTAGTTCACTTACTGAAAGAAGTCAAAGAATTTCATCGCTACACCGAGGATTGTATCAACGCCTCTCCCGAAGATGCTGCGGTGCATGATTGGCTGAGTAGTCGCGCCGCTCAGGTCGAATTGATGCTCTCACAAATCATTTTTGAGCTGTTGCAGCGCGAAAACTTGATTGATGAGCAGAACAACCTTGACCTCAACAAAATGGCAGAACGCGCCAGGGCGATCGCTTTGCAGCAGACAATAGCGCGAAACTCCTGCGCCTATCCTGGAGAACCGGAGTCAGAGTTGAGGCGGGAGCGGCGGTGAACGACAGAGGCAATCCCTAAGAAAAGAAACCAACCGAGTAGACAGCAGCAAGTCAGCATCGCTTGGACCGAAGCAACGAACGAAAGACCACTGAGCTAAATCAACAGCATCGCCACGACGGGCAGCCCTGCGATCGAAGAAGCAATACAAGTCCAAGCAAAGAAGCTCTCAATGTCTTCTTGATCTAAGGCCACACCCATCTGAGCCATTGAAAATGGAAATACAGCTAGCAGCAGTACGATGACTAGACCGTACTCAATTCCTGTCATGGTCGCTTCCTCAGTATTGTTTACCTTGGATAATGCTGCTTGGAGCTTGACGCTCACTCCCCCTAGCGATTGAATCCTTTTCTGTATTGGTCTACGCCCATCAGCTACCTCTGGGTGTTTGTATTCTTACTGACACATTGCTTTAACAGCAGTCCCTTTCTCTTGATAGAGGAGTGATAGGAATCGCAAAGTTAAGTTAAGTAACAACAGTTCCCTCAATGGCTGAATGTTTGAGGGTAAGTGTAACTCAGTGCTCCGTACTCCTATTAGTCCCTGGATAACTCTAGGGACTTTTTTGTGTCTACAGACACTCCAGCACGTTACACCAAGCTATTTCCTCTGATAGTCAAGAAATTATAAAGATTTCCTTAATCTAAGCTCAGGCGATCAACCGCACCCCAATGGCGATCGCACTAGCAAGCAACCATGCTAAAAGCCTGCCTCATCGTTTTTACGGATAGTCAACGTTATCTTAAATTTCGCTCGGAACCTTATCGGTGTATTTACCTTCTTACTTTCAATAGTTCCTGCATCTTCCAAAAATTGTCATGTTGAAATCACTCAGCTTACCGATCGCACTCGCCGTCTATAGCTTCTCGTTGTTCTCGCTACTAGTCGCTGCGACTTCAGCTTTTTCAACTCAGGCAGGATTGACTGACACCCCCAAATTGTCCCGCCTGCAATAAGCACGGTTATAGGGTGAGGAATTCTTCGGCACTAGAAGGGTGGATGCCAATTGTGTCATCGAAATCCTGTTTGGTAGCGCCCATTTTGATCGCGATCGCCAACGTTTGGATAATTTCGGCTGCCGACTCACCCACCATATGCGCTCCCAACACGCGATCGGAGCGACTATCGAGAACTAATTTCACCAAACTCTTTTCCTGGCGTCCCGTTAAGCTGACAAACAACGGCGGAAATTGACTGGACTCACAGTGCACCGCATCGCCAAACTGTTCACGGGCTTTCTCCTCAGTCAAGCCCACGGATGCTACCTCTGGACGTGCAAAGACCGCTGTAGGCACACAGTTATAGTTGACTGGCTGCGGCTGCCCCCCAAATTCGGTTTCGACAAAAGCGATCGCTTCCATTTTGGCGACGGGCGTCAGCGCTAAGCGATTGGTACAATCTCCCACGGCAAAAATGTGCGGTTGGTTGGTGCGGCTATATTCATCCACGGCGATCGCGCCTTTGTCATCGATGGCAACCCCGACTGTTTTCAAGCCCAGCTCTTTCGTGTTTGGGGTGCGTCCCACGGCGCAGAGCACCGTATCAACCGTTAGCGCTTCTGAGTAGTCACCTGCCAATTGCACACACAGCCCTGATCCTTCTGGTGTGATTTCCTTGGCGGTGGTGTTGCCGTAAATTTTAACGCCCCGCTCTGTTAAGCCTGTCTGCACTGCATGGCGGAGGTCTTGGTCAAACCCAGCCAAAATGTACTCAGTGGTATCCACTAAGGTAACCTCTGAGCCTAGGTTTCGCAGAATGCTGGCAAACTCAACCCCAATGTAGCCCCCCCCAATGATGGCAAGCCGCTGAGGTAACTGGGGCAGTTGAAACATCTCCCGTGAAGTTAAGGCGTGCTCAGCTCCCGGAAATTTGGGCTTGGCAGGTCTGCCTCCCACGGCAATCAAGATTTTGGCGGCGGTGACTCGGCGATCGCCCACCTCCAGGGTGTGAGCATCGGCAAAGGTGGCACGACCGGAAAGCACTTCTACTCCTGCATGAGACAACGCCTGGAGATGGGACTGCTGAATGTGTTGGAGTTCTTGCTGAATCGCCTGCACCAGCTTTGACCAATCAAATTGGGGTTGTACTTGCTGCCAGCCATAACCGACGGCATCTTCAAATAGCTGCGGAAAGTCCGCTGCATAGACCATCAGCTTTTTCGGCACACAACCCCGATTGACGCAGGTACCACCGATGGTATTTTGTTCGGCGATCGCGACTCGTGCTCCATAAGCCGCTGCTCGTTTAGATGCCGCCAGTCCCGCTGGCCCTCCTCCAATTACTAACAGGTCATAGTCAAAGCTCATGTGCTTTCAGCTCCGCGTTCACGGCAAGCCTCTACTAGCTTGCAGATTGATAACATCAGCAGTCTAGAGGTAGGCTAACGCGAGAATATGAAGCAAGAAATCTATAAAAAGCTGGATTCCTTACGGTCTAGACATCTCCCGGATCGGTGTAAGCTTGCAGATTCTCAGTGGGGAAGTTGCGAAGAATCCGAGTCGCACGGTTGAGGAGGGCACTAGAGCCTCGAACCACGACCAAATACTTGCCAGCATTGAGGCGATTGCGGTAGGGCAAAGCATCACCGCCGCCAATTAGTAGACCCACTCCACCGCCGACCATCAATCCTCCCATTGCCCCAGAAATTGCACCCAGGACACCGCCGATCAGATGGTTGCCCAGGCCGCCAGCCCAACTAAACAGTTCAATTCCGGTGATGTAGTTAAAGACATAACCTGCTGCAAATCCAAAGGGCGTTAACCAAAGAACCATCAATTTGGCTTGCTTGCGAGCTTCCGCGTTGGGATCAAGTAGGCCGTACTCATCGGCGCTTTGGTACCCTTTGCCCAAAATCGCCACTTGATCAGGCTTGAGTCCTTCTTTTTCTAACGCTGAGTAGGCTTCTTCGGCCTGAATGCGATCGCTGAGTACAGCAACAAGATAATTCATAGCTTTGTCGAGAATTTCATCACCGGATCTAGTAATAGCAGACGAGGGGAATTCAGGAGGCACAAGGGCGGGAGTCAGAAGCTAGGAGTCAGAAGCCAGGAGTCAGGAGCTAGAAGGTGAGAAGCAGCGGACAGAAGGATTTGCCAACCTGCCTTGGAACTGCTGAATTCTGGCTCCTGGCTCCTGAATTCCCAGAAATCATCACCAAATCTTCCTCAAGAGACTTGAAAAATCTTTTTGGGGATCAGTAGCGCTGCGACGCTTTAGTTCTACAATGGCCTATTGTGGCAAATCGTCTCGGTAGTGAGCCGTTGCAAAGCTGTCGCTTCGTAGACGCTTGTTCAGTACTTATTCAAAGCCCTTCAAGGTTTTTGGATGGGTTTCCACATCACCCAACTGCCTCACTTTGGGGCAATGTTTGCTCTCAATCATCGCTGCTTGCTTGTTCAGTGGGGCGAGCGTTCTCCTTCGCATTATATCTGCCTACCATGTCAAAGGTTCTTGTCTCCGATCCCATCGATCAAGTTGGAATTGATATTCTCTCCCAGGTCGCCCAAGTTGATGTCAAAACTGGGTTGCCCCCCGAAGAACTCATCCGGATTATCCCAGAGTACGATGCCTTGATGATCCGCTCTGGCACACGAGTTACACAAGAAATCATTGAAGCTGGCACTCAACTCAAGATCATTGGCCGTGCGGGTGTGGGTGTGGACAACGTCGATGTCCCTGCTGCCACCCGTCGCGGGATTTTGGTGGTCAACTCTCCTGAAGGCAACACGATCGCGGCGGCTGAGCATACGCTAGCGATGATGCTGTCTTTGTCTCGCTACATCCCCGACGCCAATCAGTCGATCAAAAGCGGCCAGTGGGATCGCAAGACCTTTGTGGGCGTAGAAGTTTATAAAAAGTCTCTCGGTATCGTGGGCTTAGGCAAAATTGGGGCGCACGTCGCGACCGTTGCCAGAGCTATGGGCATGAAGCTGCTCGCTTATGATCCCTTTGTTTCTACCGAGCGGGCTGAACAGTTGGGCTGCCGCCTGGTAGAGCTGGATCTGCTGCTCCGGGAATCCGATTACATCACCCTACACCTACCCAAAACCCCCGAAACGACTCACTTGATCAATGCTGAGTCGTTGGCCAAGATGAAGCCCACTGCCCGCATCATCAACTGTGCCCGTGGCGGCATCATTGACGAGGCAGCGTTGGCAGAAGCGGTTAAAACTGGCAAGATCGCTGGAGCTGCTTTGGATGTGTTTGAAGCTGAGCCTCTGGGTGAATCTTCACTCCGCTCCGTTGGGAAGGATTTGATTCTGACGCCTCACTTGGGTGCTTCGACGGAAGAAGCTCAAGTTAACGTTGCGATCGATGTGGCTGAGCAAATTCGCGATGTGCTGCTCGGTCTGCCTGCTCGCTCTGCGGTGAACATTCCTGGGTTGCGCCCGGAAGTTTTGGAGAAGTTGCGTCCTTACTTGCAGTTGGCGGAAACGCTGGGCAATTTGGTGGCTCAGTTGGCGGGCGGTCGAGTAGAAAGCCTGAACATCCGTTTGCAAGGGGAAGTCGCGGGCAGTGATACGCAACCGATTGTGATCGCGGCGCTGAAGGGTTTGCTCTCCCATGCGCTGCAAGAGCGGGTCAACTATGTGAATGCCAGCATTGAGGCCAAGGAGCGGGGTATCCGGGTGGTGGAAACTCGCGATGCTTCGGTCAAGGACTACACGGGTTCGCTGTTGCTGTCGGCGAAGGGATCGCTGGGTGAGCATTCGGTGACGGGAGCGTTGCTCGGTGGTGATGAAATCCGGATTACGAGTGTGGATGAGTTTCCGGTGAATGTGCCACCGAACCGTTACATGCTGTTCACGCTGCACCGGGATATGCCTGGGATTATTGGCAAAATTGGCTCTCTGTTGGGCAGCTTCAATGTCAATATTGCCAGTATGCAGGTGGGCCGCAAGATTGTCCGGGGGGACGCGGTGATGGTACTCAGTATTGATGATCCGCTACCGGAAGGAATTTTGGCGGAGATTCTGAAGGTGCCAGGGATTCGCGATGCTTATACGGTGACGTTGTAGGTTGGTTGCGCTGTAAGGCGATCGCTAAATTTGTTTGAATGGTTGGGCAGTGGGATTGAGTTCTCACTGTCTTTTTTTGGCTGTTCTTTTTAAATTACCATCTGGGAAAATCCGAGCCTTGAGGGCACCTGCCCTCAAACTCCCGCTGAGGGACGGCTGCGTCCCCCAGACCCCTCCAGACGAGCTTGGCTGTGGGTGTTTCGAGTTTTTTTGCTTAGGGATGGGGTGCGAAGTTCTACACCTAACTACCACCTAAATCCCAATCTTTTGAGAAGATAGTCTGACAGAGATTATTAGAGCTACCTTGGCATGAGCTTATTTGCTCTTCCTTCCCTGCTGGGGAAGGGGGCTGGGGGGTTAGGTTTAGATTGGGCTATTTATTTAATTAAGCAAGTTTGATTTGGGGCGGCAATTTTGGCAAATAGTTGGTGGGAAATTCAAGTTCTTTGTGATCCAGGGCTGGATGATTTGGCTTTTTGGCGGCTGGAGGACTTTGGCTGCAAAGGGACATCCAGTGAGATTAGGGGCCATGCTTGCCTGGTGAAGGCTTATATGCCGCAGGAGCAAGCTCACTTGTTGGATTTGGCGGCGTTGGCGTTGCTGCTGCGGCAAGATGCTCTAGCGGTGGGGATGCCTGTGCCAGCGGTGCAGTGGGAGATTATTGATGAGGAGGATTGGTCGAGTAGTTGGAAGCAGCATTGGCAACCCCAGGAGATTGGCGATCGCTTTTTAATCTATCCCGCTTGGCTACCGCTGCCTGATGCTGACACGCTGAAGGATCGTTTGCTGCTGCGTTTAGATCCGGGGGTAGCGTTTGGGACCGGGGCGCACCCGACGACTCAGCTCTGCTTGGAAGCGCTAGAGATGCGGATGAGCGGCGGTGAGACGGATATTGTGGTGGCGGATATTGGTTGCGGTTCCGGGATTCTCTCGGTGGGGGCGGTGCTGATGGGTGCCCGGAAGGCTTATGCGGTGGATATTGACCCGCTGGCGGTGCGCTCTGTGCACGAAAATGTGGAGTTGAATCAGGTGGACCCGGATCGGCTGATGGTGGAGACGGGCAGTATCGATCGCCTGATTGAGATGACGCAAGGGCCAGTGGATGGCTTTATGTGTAATATCTTGGCTGAAATTATTCTGGATATGATTCCGGATATGTCGGCTTTGGCAAAACCAACGACTTGGGGCATTCTCAGCGGGATTTTGCTGGATCAGGTGAAACCGATCGCGGATACGCTGGAACAACATGATTGGATTGTAGCGACACTGTGGCGACGACAAGATTGGTGCTGTCTCAATATTCGTCGTTCTTAGCACCTATTAAGATTTCTGTCTCAGGAGAGATATCTTTGTCTGCTCAGATGCTCCAATAGAGGGCAGTCGCTGGCATAGGAGATCACGGATGCAGACTCGACAACTGGGCCGCCAAGGTTTGACAGTTTCCGCAATCGGCTTGGGCTGTATGGGCATGTCGGAGTTCTATGGTACGGGGGATGAAGCAGAGTCGATCGCGACGATTCACCGGGCTTTGGAACTAGGGGTGACGTTTTTAGATACGGCAGATATGTATGGGCCGTTCACCAATGAGAAGTTGGTGGGACGAGCGATCGCTGACCGTCGCGATCAGGTGGTGTTGGCCACGAAGTTTGGCAATGAGCGCAGTGAGGATGGCCGCTTTCTGGGCGTGAATGGCAAGCCAGAATATGTGCGTCAGTGCTGCGATGCTTCTCTACAGCGCTTAGGAGTAGACTACATCGATCTCTACTATCAGCATCGGGTCGATCCGACGGTGCCGATTGAGGAGACGATCGGGGCGATGGCGGAGCTGGTGCAGCAGGGTAAGGTGCGCTATTTGGGGATGTCGGAAGCGGCTCCTGCGACGATTCGGCGGGCACAGGCGGTGCATCCGATTAGTGCTTTGCAGACGGAATATTCCCTTTGGAGTCGTGACCCGGAAGATGAGATTTTACCGACGGTACGAGAGTTAGGGATTGGGTTTGTGGCTTACAGTCCTTTGGGTCGGGGATTTCTCTCCGGGCAAATCAAGAGCCTGGATGACTTAGCACCCGATGATTTTCGGCGGCACTCACCCCGCTTGCAGGGAGAGAATTTTGCCAAGAATCTGCAATTGGTGGAGCGTGTCCAGCAGATCGCAGCGGAGAAACAAGTCACACCGAGTCAGTTGGCGTTGGCTTGGCTGCTGGCTCAAGGTCAAGACATTGTGCCGATCCCTGGCACCAAGCGACGGCAATACCTAGAGGAAAATGTGGCGGCGGTAGATGTGGCTTTAACGCCGGAGGAGTTAGCCCGGATTGATGAGGTGGCTCCCAAAGGGTTTGCGGTGGGCGATCGCTATCCAGATATGAGTACGGTCAATCGCTAATCTGCACGGCTGGAGTTAACGCAAAGCCCAAGCCAAAAACCGCTCCAGATAATAGAGCGACAGTTGGCTGCCCAAGCCTTGAAAGACTTCATCGAAGCTGTGCTCGGCCCAAGGAATTTCTAGCAAGGCAGCGGGACTCTTGACCGACTGCAACCGCTGGTACATGCCTTGGGCAAATTTGAGTTCCACAATATGATCCCGCCGTCCATGTATGAGCAATGTGGGTGGCAAGCTGCGAGTGACATAACTGGCTGGTGAAGCGGCCTGATAAAGGTCTGGTTTCTCAGTGGGTGTACCGCCTAAAAAAGCTCTTAAAACGGCTCGGACATCAATTGGGTCTGGTTCTGGTGGATCGGCATATCCGGCGGTCAGGTTGAAAGGACCGTAGTAGCTGACCACCGCACGGATGGGTAAAGCGTCGGGTTGGTAGGCTGCCAGCATTGCTAAATGTCCACCAGCGGAGCGACCCAATAAAGCTATGCGATCGCCATCTGCTTCGTACTCAGCCGCATGTTCCCGCACGAAAGCTAAGGCGGTGCGGACATCTTCTAGTTGGGCTGGAAAGTGGTAGCGGGGCGCGTGGCGGTAGTCAATCGCAAAGACGGTGTACCCCTGTGCTGCCATGTAGCGATTAAACGCAGCATTAGCGGCTGGCGTACCTGCTCGCCAAGCTCCCCCATAAATCACCACTAAGGCTGGATAGCGTCCCACTTGCGGCGGTCGGTAAATATCCATGCTCAGCTGCACGCCATCGGGTTTCGCAAAGGGAATGTTGGAGTCGTAGCGTACCGAACTGGCTGGAATGCCTGTAAAAACCTGCTGTAAGACGAATGGCTGCGATCGCCCTCCATTTGGGCTTTGACTAGCTTGGCGATCGCGTTGCTGGCTAACTTGCTCATAACTCGGCCCTAAATTTGCTTGGAGTTGGGCGTTGGCTTGTTGTACGGCGAGAGGCAGTTGCAGCAGAGGAATTGTACTCAGCCCTAGCCCAACCAAGCCCAACCCTAAGGCTAAGCGTTGCAGCCACTTCCGCCGTATGCCTACGAGGGCGAGGAGACAAGCGATCGCATTGAACCCAATCAACCAAGGACTCAGTTCTGGCGCGGCTACACTCAAGGGCATTAGGGCGAGTGTTGGTGCTGGCACGACAATCCAAGCGCTGAGAGACAGGCTGGCACTACTGA
>DATNPE010000100.1:0-5534 GCA_036703355.1 Allocoleopsis sp.
ACATGTTTATGACTGTTGCCAGTCTGGCCAAACAAGTGAGCTGGAAAGACACTTGGAAGGTCTTGGGCATCAGCTTTGTGGGGAACTTAGTGGGTTCTCTCTTACTAGCTTTTATTCTGGTTCAATCTGGGCTTTTGGCCAAAGGACCGATTAAAAACTTTGTCCTAGAGGTCGTGGCGGGAAAAATGCAGGCCCCCTTCATGGAGCTATTTTTTCGGGGTATTCTTTGCAATATTCTGGTCTGTTTAGCAATTTGGATGGCCGCCAAAACCAAAGAAGATACGGCCAAGTTAGTTCTGATCTTTTGGTGTTTATTTGCCTTTGTTGGTGCGGGATTTGAGCATAGCGTCGCCAACATGACTCTGATGGGCTTGGGTTTGTTTATCCCCCACGACCCTGCTCAGATCTCCTGGATCGGATATGTCAAGAATTTGATTCCTGTCTCTCTGGGTAACTGGGTGGGAGGTGCTTGCCTGGTAGGAGCTTCTTACTGGTATGTCGCCAGCGATCGCCCCACGCCCAAAATCAGAAAAGCCAGCAAACTAGCAACAGTACCTCGCCTGGAAACTTGGGAGGTAGAACCTAGAGAGAAAACGACTTATTCAGCTGATTAAGCTTCGACTGATTAAGCAAATTAATTCTCTGATTTAGTAGAGCTTATCCAAGTGATTTGGGTAAGCTTTTGTTTTTTGACCCAACACCTCTCAATAGAATTTTTTGTATCTTTTGCTGCAAAACTAAAAATCAAAGTTTTTTTCGATTTGCTGCAAGTCATGTCAAAACAGCATGAGTTGTATGCAAGTGTTTCATACACAGAAACATTTTGTAATTATAGATACCAATTCTCTTGGTCACTGCTCATAACCTTAGCTGGTAACAAACGTTAAATGGCAAATTGCATTAAACCAAATCTGAGTTTAGTGCTTGCTTACGGCAGTAGTGACACGGGTAGATCCATGACAAGCGCAGCAACCAATCCAGCGACTGGAGCCAACAAATTTGAGAAGATCAAAGCTGAAAAAGACGGTCTAGCGGTTAAAAAAGAACTCGATCGCTTTGCTCAAATTGGCTGGGAAGCAATGGATGAAGGCGATCGCGACTACCGCCTCAAATGGCTGGGTGTGTTCTCCCGACCTGTCACTCCTGGCAAATTTATGTTGCGGATGCGGGTTCCCAATGGCATCCTCACCAGCGGCCAAGTGCGCGTGTTAGGTGAAGTGCTGCAACGCTACGGTGAAGATGGCACTGGCGATATCACCACCCGCCAAAACATTCAACTGCGCGGCATCCGCATCGAAGACTTACCCGATATCTTCCGACGCTTTGAGCAAGCGGGCCTCACCAGCATTCAGTCAGGCATGGACAACGTCCGCAACATCACCGGATCTCCTGTCGCAGGGATTGATGCCGATGAGCTGATCGACACCAGGGGCATCGTCCGCAAAGTGCAGGACATGATCACCAACAACGGCGAAGGAAATCCCTCCTTTACCAACTTGCCTCGGAAGTTCAATATTGCGATCGCTGGCTGTCGTGATAACTCAGTCCATGCTGAAATCAACGATATTGCTTTTGTCCCTGCCTACAAAAACAACACCTTAGGCTTCAATGTTTTAGTCGGTGGGTTCTTCTCTGCTAAGCGTTGCGAAGCGGCCATCCCGATGAATGTCTGGGTTGATCCTCGCGATGTTGTAGCGCTGTGTGAAGCCATTCTTTTAGTTTTCCGCAATCACGGGTTACGGGCCAATCGCCAGAAAGCACGGCTGATGTGGCTGATTGATGAGTGGGGTCTCGACAAGTTCCGGGCTGAAGTTGAGCAACAACTCGGTCATCCACTCCAGACCGCCGCTCCTAAAGATGAGATTGTGTGGGATAAGCGAGACCACATTGGCATCCACGCGCAAAAGCAACCAGGACTCAACTATGTAGGGTTGCATGTTCCGGTTGGCCGCCTCTATGCCCAAGATCTATTTGACTTAGCTCGTCTCGCCGAAGTCTATGGCAGTGGAGAGATTCGCCTCAGCGTTGAACAGAATGTGATCATCCCCAATATCCCTGATTCTCGCTTAGGCCCCTTCCTCAAAGAGCCTCTACTACAACGGTTCAGCGTTGATCCTGCACCTCTGTCTCGCTCTCTGGTTTCTTGCACCGGATCTCAGTTCTGCAACTTTGCTCTGATTGAAACCAAGAATCGAGCCGCTGCCTTAATTCGAGAACTTGATGAAGAACTCGTGCTGCCAAAATCGGTGCGGATTCACTGGACAGGTTGCCCCAACTCCTGCGGTCAGCCCCAAGTGGCAGACATTGGCCTCATGGGTACCAAAGTCCGCAAAGATGGCAAAACGGTAGAAGGGGTAGACCTCTATATGGGTGGCAAGGTCGGTAAGCACGCAGAACTAGGAACCTGTGTGCAGAAATCAATTCCTTGCGAAGACCTCAAACCAGTCCTCATCGATCTGCTAATACAAAACTTTGGGGCTCAAATTCGCACCACGCCACTGAAGTCTTCTACTCAAATTCAGTTTTCAGTTGAAGATGCAGTTCCTAGTTCTGTAGCAAGTTTCAGCAGCCCTGCGACATCTACCTATCAACCTGTAGCTGTGGCTACGCCAGTCGCTCCCCCTGCTCCTCCTGCTCAACCTGCGATCGCTAGCTTTGCTAAGTCTGGTAAAGAAGTGGCTTGCACCGAAGCAGATACATTGCTGGAGGTGGCAACACAGGCAGGCGTAGAGCTAGACAGCAGTTGTCAGGCAGGCACCTGTGGCACTTGCAAGCAGAAATTGCTGGAAGGCCAAGTGCAGTATGATGGCGACCCCGATGCCTTAGATGCCAGTGAGCAAGCCGCAGGCTGGATTTTGACCTGTATTGCTCGTCCAGTCGGCAAAGTGGTGCTGGATGCTTAATGAATTTGCCCATGAGCGATCGCCCGTATGTTTCGCTACAGACAAAAAGCACAAAATCTGTAGAAAAACTTCAGATTTGCTCATGGGTAACAGTTTGTTCAAGCCAATACCGATAGGGTAATGACAGAAGTTGGTATAGAAAGTTACCAACGCCGCCCCAAGATTTTTCACAACTTATCACTTGAGTATTGGTGAACGAGGATGACGAAATTTTCGAGACGGAAATTTATCTGGACCGCAGGAGCTACCGCCGCAGGAACATTAATCGCTCACGGTTGTACTTCTCCCAGCTCGACCGATACTGGTTCTAACGCTTCCTCTAATGCCACTCCTGCGGTGAATGTGGCCGCTGCCGATGCCCCAGAAGTTACCACGGCCAAGCTCGGTTTCATTGCCCTGACAGACTCCGCTCCTCTGATCATTGCTAAGGAAAAGGGTTTATTTGCCAAGTACGGCATGAAAGATGTCGAAGTTGCGAAACAGGCATCTTGGGCTGCTACCCGCGACAACATTGTCTTGGGTTCTGCGGGAGGTGGCATTGATGGCGCACATATCCTGTCTCCCATGCCCTACCTCATTTCTGAGGGCAAAGTCACCGATGGCAAGAAAGTGCCGATGTATATCTTGGCGCGGCTCAATGTCAACGGTCAGTGCATCTCCGTCGCTAACACCTACAAAGACTTGAAAGTAGGTTTGCAAAGCAATGCGCTCAAAAATGCCTTTGCACAAGCCAAATCTGCAGGCAAAGAAACCAAGTGTGCGGTTACCTTCCCCGGTGGCACCCACGATCTGTGGATGCGCTACTGGCTGGCTGCAGGTGGACTGAACCCGAACGAAGATGCTTCTACCATTGTGGTGCCGCCTCCCCAAATGGTCGCCAACATGAAAGTCGGCAACATGGAAGCCTTCTGTGTGGGAGAGCCTTGGAACGCCCAGCTCGTCAACCAACAGCTCGGCTACACCGCTCTGACTACGGGCGAACTGTGGAACAATCACCCAGAGAAAGCTTTTGCCATGCGGGCTGAATGGGTAGATAAGCATCCCAAAGCGGCTAAAGCGCTGCTGATGGCTGTGCAAGAAGCCCAAATCTGGTGCGATAAGCCTGAAAACAAAGAGGAGATGTGCAACATCCTCTCGCAGCGGGAATGGTTCAAAGTTCCAGCCAAAGACATTATTGAGCGGGCGCAAGGCCGCATTGACTACGGCGATGGTCGTCTGGTTGAGAACAGCCCACACATCATGAAGTTCTGGGCAGACAACGCTTCCTATCCTTACAAGAGCCACGATCGCTGGTTCCTCACCGAGGATATCCGCTGGGGTTACTTCGAGCCAGAGACAGACACCAAGAAATTGGTAGATGCGGTAAACCGTGAAGATATCTGGAAAGAAGCCGCCAAAGCGATCGGTCAACAAGCCGCAATTCCAGCCAGCACTTCTCGTGGTGTAGAGACCTTCTTTGATGGCGTCAAGTTTGACCCAGAGAATCCAGAAGCCTACCTCAAGAGCTTGCAAATCAAAAAAGTCGAAATTTAACTTGATTCACCACACCTGTAGGGGCTTAGGTGCCTAGGCTCCTACCTTTTCTTCTCACCTGCGTCCTGAGGAACTTGAGAGCATGACAGCTAGATTGAGTCGTAACACCATTAGTTCTTTGCCTGCCAACTTGTTTTCTCAGTTACGCCAGCAGGTTGGCAATATCCTTCCTTCCGCGATCGCAATTCTGATCTTTTTGGTGATTTGGCAGATTCTCTGCTCAGGTCCTAAAGCTCCCCTTCCTGCACCCACCACCGTTGTCTCTGAGACATGGGAGCTAATTATTGATCCCTTTTTTGATAATGGTGATACCGATAAAGGTTTAGCGCTGCAAATCTTTGCCAGCTTAAAGCGAGTGGCGATCGGTTACTCCCTAGCCGCGATCGTGGGCGTAGGTTTGGGGATTTTGATTGGCACCAACAAGCTGATGTTTCGGGCCTTAGACCCCATCTTCCAGGTGTTACGCACCGTTCCGCCTCTGGCTTGGTTGCCCATCTCCTTAGCCGCCTTCCGCCAAGCCAACCCTTCCGCTATCTTTGTTATCTTCATCACCGCCATCTGGCCTATCTTGATCAACACCGCAGTGGGCGTGAAGCAAATTCCCCAAGACTATAACAACGTTGCCAAAGTACTGCGGCTCTCCAAGCACAAGTACTTCTTCAAGATTCTGTTCCCCGCTACGGTGCCCTACATCTTCACGGGTCTCAAGATTGGCATCGGTCTCTCTTGGCTAGCGATCGTGGCGGCAGAAATGCTCACAGGTGGCGTTGGCATCGGTTTCTTTATCTGGGATGCCTGGAATAGCTCTCGCATTAGCGAAATCATCCTCGCCCTGGTTTATGTCGGTGTCGTGGGCTTACTCCTCGACAAACTAGTGAACTACATCGCCTCCCTAGTTGTTACTGAAGAACAGAAGTAAATCTATCTGTGAGCCATGCTGAACATAACTTCCCCTTGAAGCTGGTTGCTTCTCCCTGGCTTCTGACTCCTGGCTCCTGACTCCTAACTTCTCTTTTTCATCTTTCTTCCCTCATCCTTCATCCTTCCCAGCACTATGTCTGCCTTCGTTGAAGTCGATCATATTGACCGTGTCTTCCC
>DATNPE010000101.1:0-6779 GCA_036703355.1 Allocoleopsis sp.
CTTTGACATGCGGATTCTCTACACCAATCTGCACCGGGCTACTCCCGAACAAGAACAAGCGCTCGGCGCAGAATTTGTCTCCTTTGAGCAACTGCTCCAGCAAGCAGATTTCATTACCATTCATACGGTCCTGTCGGCTGAAACCCAGCATCTCTTTAGCGATCGCCAATTCGAGCAAATGCAGCGATCGGCAATTTTAATCAATACGGCTCGTGGCCCAATTGTCGATCAGATGGCTTTATATCGAGCCTTGAGTAGCGGAGAAATTGCTGGGGCCGCCCTGGATGTCACCGATCCGGAGCCGATTCCGCTCGACAGCCCCTTGCTCACCTTAGAAAATTTGATCATCACGCCCCACATTGGCAGCGCTAGTCTGCAAACGCGCAAACAAATGGCCGATATGGCGATCGCCAACCTCATCGCAGGTCTCCAGGGCGATCGCCTGCCCCATTGTGTGAATCCTGAAGTCTATGAGTAGCGCCGTTTAAGGGCACTCCAAGGATTCGCGTGTCTCTACACCCGTTACAGGATTGGTGCCACTCGCAGACTTACACAGTTCTAGAAGTTGGTCGCGATCGAGCACGGCAAAGCTAAAGTCAGCCCCGGTAATCTTCGCGCCGCGAAAGTTGGTTTTGAGTAGCATGGCGGAGGTGAGCACTGCATCGCTGAGGTCAACCCCGGAGAAGTCACTCAGATAAGCAATGCCATTGCTGAAGTCCACGCCATGCAAATTGGCATTCTTGACCACAGAGCCATTGAAAACTGCGCCTTGCAAGTCAGCATTGCTGAAGTTGGCTGCTACCAGCTTGGCATTGCTAAATTCTGCTTTGGCTAAATCTTGACCAGAAAAGTCCTTAACGGTGGCCTTAACATCGTCATAGGCTCGAATTGCTGCCGAGCTAGCCGATTGAGCAGGTAGCGGCACCCCCACGAGGAGCAGGAGGCAGATCAAAATTCCCAGGAGAGGCCGAAATACACGCATGATCAATGATTAGGGTTCAGTCGCTTACCGTTAATAAACTTAACATTTGATATACTACCCGCGATCGCCTCGATCAGTTTTTAGGGCGGCAACTCAACCAAGCAGCATGATTAAAGTCTACGGAATCCCCACCTGTACTACTTGTAAGAAAGCTCTGAAGTGGCTGGATGACAACCAAGCAGAGTACGAATTCATCAATACCAAAGATCACCCACCCGATCGGGCCACGATCCAGTCCTGGGTGGCTCGTCTAGGAGCCAAGCCGATGCGGAATACCTCTGGGCAGGCGTACCGGGCTTTGGGGGAGGAGAAAAGCAATTGGAGTGATGATCAGTGGATTGAAGCCTTTTCTCAAGATGCCATGTTGATCAAGCGCCCACTTTTCGTCAGAGATGAGACGGCAGTTTTGGTCGGTTTCAAGGATCAAGCGGAAAGCATTCGAGAAAAACTAGGGCTGAACGGTTAGTGTGTAAAACATGCCGAGTGCGGCGGATTCCACTCCACCTCTCCATGCCCCATCTATCCCTCAAGGTTTAGCAATCTCTTCTATCGGGAAGCAGACGAGTTACCGCGAAACAATTCATTAGCATAGCTGATAACTTCCTTAAGAGGAGCTAATTATGCTTGCACGTTTCGTCAGCATCCTAAAAAAACGCCTGGGAGTGGCTAAAGCTCAGCCTTTAGAGCGGTCTACAAGACCCGAAAACAATTCATTTGATACCTTGCCGCAACCTTGGCCCATTGCTCAGGTGGAAGAGGAAGAAGACCCCAGGGTTGAATAGCGGTCAAGTTAAGTTTTCTACAAAAGAATGAAATTAATTCATCAAAATTGATGAATCCGTTGCTAGGCGATCGCTGAGGGCACAAAATCCCTGTGAACCCACGTCAATCTAAATAGAGCGCTAAGTTCTAGGGTGAGGTAGGAGTCTAAGCCTGTCTGCTTTGTGTCTTTGCCTGAGTTCCCTCTGAGCGCTGAAAATTGCGAGCAACACTCACTTAAAATACAGAGAAATAACAGTGGTGAGGGTATAATCGCGTTAATTTAACAAAACTACACACGTAAAATCCGGTTGTTCGGGTGAAGGAAAGGTGATAGAAGGAGTGGAACAATCTACCAGCAATTCCAAGTTGCAACAGCCCGACGGTACAGAAGAATCGGTAGATTTCTCTCCGCCAGTCACTCCATTTGAATCGCCCATGTCCAATCCGGTCGTAACTGTACCTTTGTCCCAACGCCCTACCCTGGCCAAGCGCCTGTTTTGGAGTTTTGCCTTTGTCTTGACAACCACCGTCTCAGCCTCGATTGGCGCGACTGTGGCGCTACTAACTCCCTTAGCCCCACCCACATCCCCCGATGCTGAGAATGTCTCCCTGACTAACCTGTGGCAGAAAGGACTCCAATACAAAGTCTCCCGACCAGTCAACGTTTTGGTGATGGGGATCGATCGCGTGCCTGGAGTAACGGGCAACTCCGCTGAGGTCTTTGACGGTCGTAGTGACACCATGCTGCTGTTGCATATTGACCCCAAAGCGCAATCAGTCAGTATGCTTTCGGTTCCCAGAGATACTCAGGTGGAGATTCCGGGAATTGGCCTTACCAAAATCAACCAAGCCAATGCGAGTGGTGGCCCTGCTCTCACCGCCCGCGTTCTTAGTCGGACGCTGAATAACGTGCCGATCGATCGCTACGTGCGAGTGAGTACCGATGCCTTCCGCGAAATCGTCGATTTGCTGGGTGGCGTTGATGTCTTTGTGCCCGCTCCCATGTTCTATGAAGATCAAACTCAAAAGCTCAAGATTGACTTAGCTCAGGGCTGGCAAACCTTAAACGGAGAACAAGCGGAAGGGTTTGCTCGGTTTCGGCAAGACGGATATGGCGACATTGGCCGAGTTCAGCGCCAACAAGCCTTGATCAAAGCTCTCCGCGATCGCTTGACTAGCCCCAGTGTGCTACCGCGCTTGCCCAAAGCTATCCGAATCATGCGGAAGTACATTGACACCAACCTCAGCTTGGAGGAAATGCTGTCGCTGATCGGTTTTGGCCTGGGTTTAGAGCGGGATCAGTTCAAAATGGTCATGTTGCCTGGTCGCTTTAGTTCAGCCGACGAGTACATTGCCAGCTACTGGCTCATGGATGACCGGGGGCGCGATCGCGTCATGCGGGAATTTTTCAACATTGATAGTACAGGATTAGCCCTAGACAGCCAGTATCGTCTCGCGTCTGATACCGAGCCTCAAGGTTTGCGGATTGCCATCCAAAATGCTTCTGGGCAGCCACAACTGGGTGACCGCGTTGCTCAATTGCTAGAGAGCCAAGGCTTTCCCAATGTCTATATTGTCCAAGACTGGCCCGACCATCAGCGTCAAACCCAAATCATTGTGCAGCAAGGTGACTTGGAGGGAGCCGCAGTTCTGAAGAAAGCAATCGGATTGGGTCACATTGAAGCAACTTCTACGGGAGATTTGGAATCTGATCTGACTATTCGCTTGGGTGAAGATTGGCTACAAAAGGGCATCTAGGGCTTGAATCGATTGGGTGTAGGCTCGGTATCCACACGTGAATCCGTACGGGGTCTCGTGTTAGGTTGGGTGCAGATAGTCGGTTGTTGTGTGGGATGAAAGTTGTAGATTTAATTACCTGGTTTGAAGCCTGGGCCAATCCAAGTTGGCAAGAAAGCTGGGATAACTGTGGCTGGCAAGTCGAGCCAGGAGTTTTAGATCAGTCGGCGCGAGTGTTGGTCTGTCTCACGCCCACCCTTAGCGTCATGCATGAGGCGATCGCGCTCCGCCATGCTGGAATCCCAGTGAATTTGATCTTTGCCCACCATCCCTTAATTTTTGGGCCGCTGAAATCATTGAAGCAAGGCGATCCCATCGGGGATATGGCCCGCCTAGCCTTCACGCACCAAATCGGCATCTACACGGCCCATACCAACTTTGACCAAGTGAATCACGGCACGGCAGATGTCTTAGCCGAAGTTCTGGATCTGACTCAGGTAGCTCCCGTGGTGCCGACTCAAAATGGCCTGGGCTACGGACGAGTGGGGCTGCTGGAGCCTACGCTGTCTCTACAAGATTTGCTCGCCCGGATTAAAACTCAACTCGCTCCCCCTGACTTGATCTTTTCGCCCACGGCTGATTTGCACCAACCGATTCAAAAGCTAGCGGTTTTAGGAGGGTCAGGTGCTAGCTATATCTCTGCGGTGGTGAAAACGGGAGCCCAAGCTTACCTGACTTCAGATTGCAAGTTCCACCAGTTCCAGGAGAGTCGCGATCGCGGCCTCATCTTAATCGATGCAGGACACTACGCCACTGAGCGCCCCGCCTGCGCCCGCCTAGTGGAAAAACTGAGTGTTTTGGGCCTGGAGTGGGTCCAACTCAGCAGCCAAGATGAGGACTTTCGCCAGTTCTACCAGCCCTGAGTCAGGTGGAACTTTGCGCTGTGAAGCCTTTACTTCCAGGCTCTAATCCGTAAATTTACTTGCCAAACAACTTGTCAGCAGCTCTGCCAGTGGCATACTGTTACGGATACTCTGGTTATGAGGCTGTTTGGGAGAGTTGTATTCATGGCTTATTTTTGGTTTAAAGCATTTCATATCATCGGCGTAGTGGTTTGGTTCGCGGGGCTGTTCTACTTGGTGCGTTTATTCATCTACCACGTAGAAGCAGAAGAAAAGCCCGAACCCGCCCGTTCCATCTTGCAGCAGCAATATGCCTTGATGGAAAAGCGCTTATATAACATCATCACCACGCCGGGAATGGCAGTGACTGTGGCAATGGCGATCGGGATGCTTTATACCCAACCGGACCTGTTACGCGATCGCTGGTTACACATCAAATTGGCATTCGTCGCCGTCTTGTTGGTGTACCACCACTACTGCGGTCGCTTAATGAAGCAACTAGACAAGGGTGAGTGCAAGTGGAGCAGTCGGCAACTACGAGCATTGAACGAAGCGCCAACTCTGCTCTTAGTGGTAATTGTGATGCTGGCAGTCTTCAAGAACACGTTGCCCACCGATGCCACAGCCTGGGTTGTAGTGGGACTCGTGATTACGATGGCCGTAACGATTCAGCTCTACGCCAAAATTCGCCGCAAAAACGAAGAAAAGATGGCAGCGGCTCAAGCAGCGGATCAGTCTTTACCTGCTAATTCTTAAAAGCAGTTTAATCAAATTAGTTTTTTCTACCCTCATATAACCCCTCTTTTTCTAATTAGAAGAGGGGTATTTTTTACCTCATTTAGGTTGTGAACCGAGTTAAGTTTGTTCCAGATTCACTTCAAAGGTTTGGTCATCAATCGTGACGCGATCGCCGGAGACTAACTTGCGGCCCCGACGAGTTTCTAAAACGCCATTCACACTCACCATTTCATCTTGAATCATTAATTTGGCTTGACCGCCCGTACCCGCAATTCCTATCAACTTCAAAAATTGATCCAATTTAATCGTGTCGCTCGTTTTCGTCATACAGGCTCAGAGAGGATAGTCTCGCTAGAAGTCGTTATTGCTATCTTTCTATTGTCTCTGACTATTAGTAATTACCAACTGCCAGGTTGCATCTTGAGGAACTTGTTTTAGCGTCACTTCCAAGCGATCGCCCACCCAGCGCAAATCACTCATTTCTGCGCCGTAAACAGTAACTTGGCTCTGAGGCATTAATCCAATCCAATGTACTTGAAGATCGCGACTGGCAGGCATCCCTGGATAAGTACCGCGAACTGCTTCACAGGTGAGGATACGTTGATTCGATGTTTGCTGCTGGGTCAAGCGGCGACGGCTCCCAGTTTCAGTCAGATAGGTCTGAGTCGTACCGTCGTCTTCATACAAATCCAGTTCTCCTACATCTCCTGCATAAACTTCCAGCCGCAACGTATTGGCAGGTTGATTGCCAGCTCGCAAAGCCACAGGCTGCAAAGGCACGATAGCCCCCGCCTTAACAAAAACAGGCACTTGATCCAGAGTGGCAAACAAACTCAAGGTCTGAGATCCGGAATAGTATTTGCTGGTGTCTCGGTGCCACCAACCTCCCGCAGGCAAATAGACGGAGCGATATCCACCTGCCTCCACCACCGGAGCCACCAAGACGCGATCGCCCAACAAATACTGGGTGGGTTGCTCATAGGCAGCAGGATCATCTGGACAGTGCAAATACAAAGGCCGACAGAGCGGTAAGCCTGTTTCGTAAGCTTCACGGCCCAGGTGGTAGAAATAGGGGAGAAATTGAATGCGGGTGTGGAAGGCTTGGCGAACCGCATCTAGCACCCACTGACCGTAGGCCCAAGGCTCTCGTTTGCCATGATCTGAGTGCAAGCGCACCAGTGGGCTCCAGCAACCAAACTGCACCCAACGCACATACAACTCTGGATCAATAAAAGGCACTCCGGGCACATGGTTATAGAAACCGCCCAAATCGTGGGACCAGTAAGCCATGCCGACATTGCCAGCCCGTGCCGTGAAGTCTACCAAGAACTGCAACACCTCCCACTGCGAGTAAGTATCGGCTGAGAATTGCGCTGGATAGCGATGCGAGCCAATGCCCCCGGTGCGAGACAGAATTAGCGATCGCTGATCCCGATCTGCCAGATGCGTGAAATAGACATGATTGGTCCAGAGTTGCGAATTTACGCCGGGATGGGTAGCACTGGAGCCATCAATCCACCAAAAATCAATCCCGTCGGCTTCTCGTGGCTCATGCAACACCTGCATAAATAACCGAGCTTCCTCTGGCTCCGCTAAGTTAAACAGCAGCCATCCTGTTTCTAGTTCTGCTTCCGTGGGCTTATACTCTGCCATGCCAC